>JALOQG010000063.1 GCA_025453505.1 Myxococcota bacterium
CGTCGCGTAGACGAACGCGGACCCGCCGTTCGAGCGCGCGATCGCCTCCCAGCGTTGCGCCGCACCGAGCGCATCCGGGACCAGCAGCCCCGCCTCGGCCAGCGCGACGTTGGCGCGGATCGCCGTGTGCGCCGCCGCGACCCCGTGGTCGCCCGCGATCGCGAAGCCGGTCGTCGCGAGCAGACCCGCGGCGTCGAGGCAGCGCGCAAGGCGTGCGATCTCCGCGTCGACGTTCGTGAACGCGGCGCGCGCGGCGGGTGACTCCGGCGTCGCGCGGACGAGCGCCGAGCGCGTCTGCGACAGTCGCAGCAGGACGAGCCCGGGCGGTGATTCTCCGACGAGGAGCGCGCAGGCCATCGTGACGAGCGCCGCGTCGCGCGAAGCGCCGGGCACGGCGTTCTCGGGCGCCGAGCCGCCGGCGCGCCCGGCCATCTCCGCCGCGCGGCCCGCACCGACCCGCCCGAGCGCCTCGAGCCAGCTCGCGCCGGGCGCGAGAGCGAGATCCGGTGCGAGATCCGCGATCGCGGCGCCGCCGGTGCTCGGCCAGTCGAGCGACGCGACGCGCACGCCCTGCCGCGCCGCCGCCTGCCACAACGTCGCTGCGCGCAGATCCGTGGCCCGATCGAGGAAACCGGGGCCGACGCCATCCTGCGTCACACGCCGATCGCCGCCGATGCCGTGCTCGGCCGCGCCGACGCCCGTCACCAGCGTCGCGTGCGCGGGATGGGCGCTGGCAGGAAAGGCCGGCAAGACGCTCTCGGCTGCGGCGCCGGCTCGCGCCAGCGCCGCGAGCGCGGGCATCGGCGGCGTCTCGGACGCGAGGTAGTGCTGCGGGACGAGGCCGTGCACGGTGATCAGCACGAGCCGCGCGGGGCGGGCCGGCGCGGGCGCGGGAAGCACCAGCGACCCGGCGTCGACGCCCTCGCGCGGCGCTCTGCCACCGGCGCAGCCGATCGCGAGCGCCGCAGTGATCGCGAGCGCGATGGCGCGCTTCAACTCACGCCACCTCGTGTCGGAATGCCGGCTCGACCTCGGAGCCGTGCGCGGACTTCGCGACCCGGGTGCGACGCGGCCGCTGCTGCGCCGTGAGCACGCGCTTCGCGTCGCGGTGGCCCGCCGTGATCAGACGCCCGCTGCGCGCCGGATTCGAAGAGAGCAACGTCCCGATCTGGAACCCCGCATGCTGCTCGGTCGGCTGGATCACCGTGACGGGAATGCCGCGATAGGTGCCGTCGGCGTCGATGCGGGTCGTGACGTAGCCGACGTTTCCGAGCGTGCGCCACATCACGTCGGCGAGCCGCATCAGATACTGCGGGAAGCCGGCGAAGCGGCGCTGGTACGGCAACTCGGTCGCGACGACGGCGAGCACGTAGATCTCGGTCGCGCCCATTTCGACGGCCTGCAGGATCGGGACGTTCCAGGCGAAGCCGCCGTCGACGTACCACTCCCCGCGGTACGCGACCGGCGGAAACAGGATCGGGATCGAGTAGCCGGCGGTCACGAGCTTGCGCAGGTCGGCCGCGGAGTGGTCCTGCCGGTTCGACACGAACTGACCCTCGCCGCGCGAGAGGTTCAGCACGATGAACGAGAGATCGAGCGGAGAGTCGAGCAGCGCCGGGTAGTCGATCCAGCGCTCGAACTGCTTGCGCAGTCCGTCGATCGACGCGAACGAGAGTCCCGTCACCGGATTATGTCGGAGGCTCGGGCGGAAGTCGGTGACGCCGATCCGGACGCTGCGCCACGCCTCTTCGAGCGCCTCGACACCGCCCGACGCGTAGACGCACGCGTTCACGACGCCGATCGAAGAGCCGACGATCGCGTCGGGGCGAATGCCCTGCTCCTCGAGGTACCGCATCGCGCCGACCTGGTGTGCGCCGAGCGAAGCGCCGCCTCCGAGGATGAAGACGCGCCGGACGGGCGTCGCACTCATCCCGTGAACACGCCGCGCCGCTCGCGCAGGCCGCGCTCGAAGAGCGCCTCGATGGCCGCCTTCACCTGATCGACCTTCTCCTCGATGATCGAGTCCTCGTCGGTCGGCGCGCCGTGGAAGTGCAGCGGCTCGCCGAACCAGAGGTGGTACTTCACGGGCAGCGGCAGCATGCCGAGCGGGCCGAGCAGCGGGAACGTCGCCGTGATCGGGAAGGCCGGCATGCCGAGCATGCGGCCGAGGCGTCGCGCGTTGGCGAAGCCGGGCTGCTGCTCTTCGGAGCCGATCACCGCGACGGGCACGATCGGCGCCTGCGCCTCGAGCGCGAGCCGCATGAAGCCGGTGCCGAAGCGCATCAGCTTGTAGCGGTCCTTGTAGAGCTTGTTCATGCCGCGCACGCCTTCGGGAAACGCGATCACGCATTCGCCCGCCTCGAGCATCTCGCGACACGTCTCCGGCGTGCCCGACGCCGCGCCGCCGCGCGCGGCGAAGATCGACACCCAAGGCAGCTCGGACACCCAGAACTCCGCCATGCCGCGCAGGATCCGCGGCGGCTCGGCCTCGAGCAGCATCGCGACGGAGAGCATCGCGGCGTCGAAGGGCAGCTGGCCGGCGTGATTCGCGATCAGCAGCGCGCGGCCCGGCGGTACGCGCTCGATGTCGTGGGTCTCGACGCGGAACCAGTACTTGTAGAGCGCCAGCGCCGGCAGGATCGTCTTGCGGATCGTCTGCGGGTGGAGACCCCACGGGTCGTAGCCGAACTCGTTGAGCCGCGTCGGAATCTTGCGAATGCGATCGTCGAGGTCGCGCTCGACGTCGCGCATCGAGAGCGGCAGCAGCGCGCCGAACAGATCGCCGAGCGCGCTCATCGGCGCACGCTGTGGAAGATCTCTTCGAGCCCGAAGAGCGGGCGGAAGCCGGTCGCGTCGACGAAGCGCTTGCCGGCCAGCGTGACCGGGTACTTCACGTAGTCGATCGCGCCCGACGGGAACGGCAGGAAGCCCCAGCGGAACGCGCGGTCGACCATCGGCCGCAGGATCGGCTCGGGCAGCGACAGCGCGGTGCCGCCGGTCTCGCGGATCGCGACCGAGATCGGCACGGCGCCGGGTCCGACGACGTTGAACACGCCCTGCAGGCCGTGCTCGAGCGCCAGCGCGATCGCCTCCGAGACGTCCTCCTCGTGGATGAACTGCAGCATCGGGTCGAAGCCCATGACGGTCGGCACGCGGCGCTGGCGCAGGTACTCGCCGATCATCGAGTGGACGTAGTAGCCGAGCGTGTTGACGGGACGCAGCACGGCGGTGCGGATGTGCGGGTACTTCCAGATGAACGCAGAGGCGAGCGTGTCCACCTCGACGAGGTCGCGCATTTCCGGGTAGGAGCGCGTCGCGCCGAGCGGGAAGTCCTCGTCCATGTAGAAGGGATTGTCGGGCGCCGCGCCGTAGACGTAGCTGCTCGAGATCACGATCAGCTTCTGGACGCCGTGGTTCACGCAGTGATCGAGCAGTTGCTTGGTGCCGCGCACGTTGACGTCGTGCCGCACCTGCTCCGAGACGCGGAAGTGGCGCACCATGCCCATGTGCACGACGGCGGTCGGCTGCTCGGTGCGGAAGACGTCTTCGAACTTGCGCTTGCGCAGGTCGACCTGGTGGACGTTGACGTCCTTGGGCCGCCCCTCCCACGCGACGCGATCGACGCCGCAGACCTCGAAGCTGTCGAGCAGGCGCCGCGCGAGGAGCCGTCCCTGGCCCCCGGAGATCCCCGTCACGAGCACTTTTTCCATTGTATCTCCGCGGGGTTGGGCCCTCATCCTAACCCGCGGGCCGGGACCGGGCCAGCGGCGTCCCGGGCCGATCGTGGTATAAGAATCGCGCCCCAGGGGGTCCGGCTTGGTCGAGTCCGCATCGAGACAACAGCAAGTCACCATCCCGCTCGACGAGCCCGTCGGCGACGTCACCAGCGTCTCCGGCGTGCTCGGCGTGCCGGAGTGGTGGCCGACCGGCGCGCGGATCGGAATCGTCCTCGCGCACGGATCCGGCCGCAATCTCGACGATCCGCTGATCGAGTCGCTCCAGGTCGGGCTGACGGCGCGAAAGTTCCTGGCGCTGCGTTTCAACTTCCCGTTCGCCGAGGCGCGCCGCACGCGACCGGATCCGCTCCCGGTACTCGAGCGCGTGCTGCGACACGCCGTCGCCGTGCTCGCCCGCGATCCCAGCGCGGCGCCGGCGCACCTGTTCATCGGCGGAGTCGGGATCGGTGCACAGGCAGCCGTGCATTGCGCCGCTGCGCGTCTGCGCGTCGACGGTGTGTTCGCACTCGGCTACCCGCTGCACAGCCGCGACATGCCGGACAAGAACCTGCGCGCCGAGCCGCTGTTCCGGGTCGTCTCGCCGATGCTCTTCGTGCAGGGCTCGCGCGACCGCACCTGCGATCTCGACACGCTGCGCCGTACGCTGACGCGCGTCGGCGCGCCCAAGACGCTGCACGTGATTCCGGAAGCCGACGGAACGCTCGCGGTGCCGCGCCGTTCGGGACGCGCGCCCGAAAGCGTGCACGCGGAAGTGCTGGAGGCCGTGGACGTGTGGTGCCGCAGCGTGATCGGAGCCTGACCCTGGCCGACGGCGATCTCTACTTCGTGCAGGAGCCGGTCGGCGAGATGGCGAATCTCGCGTACGTGATCGGGAGCCGCGCCACGCGCGAGGCCGTGCTCGTCGATCCGGCCTGGGACGTCGAGTCGCTGGTGACGCGCGCGCAGCAGGACGGCATGCGCGTCGTCGGCGCACTCGCGACGCACTACCACCAGGATCACGTCGGCGGGCAGATCTTCGGCCTCTCGATCGAGGGACTGCCGCGCCTGATGGAGCTGGCCCCCGTGCCGGTCCACGTGCACGCGCACGAAGCCGAAGGCGTGCGCCGCGTGACGGGCCTCTCGGCGGGCGACTTCGTGGTGCACCAGGGCGGCGACGTGCTCGAACTCGGCGGCGTGCGCATTCGCCTGCTGCACACGCCCGGCCACACGCCGGGATCGCAGTGCTTCCTGGTCGAGGAAGCCGGTCGGCCCGCTCGCCTCGTCTCCGGAGACACGCTCTTCCTCAACGGCTGCGGCCGCGTCGATCTCCCGGGTGGAGATCCCGAGGCGCTGTATCGCAGCCTGCACGACGTGCTCAAGCAACTGCCCGACGACACGCTCGTGCACCCGGGCCATCTGTACGCGGAGCCCGTCGATTCGCTCGGCGCGCAGAAGCGCACCAACCCCTACCTGCGCGTCGCGACGCTCGAGGCATTCCTCGGCTTCCTCGGCTACTGACGAAGATCCCGAGCAGCGCGTCTAGATCCGCGAATCACAGTCACTTTTCGGACTGTGGAGGGGATCGATCCGGCTTGAGAACACGGGCCTCGTCCGTTAGCGTCCGCGCGCTTTCACGACCCCCCGAATCGATGCTTCGTCGATCGCCCCGGGTGTCGTGTTCCCGGAGGCCCCCGTTCCATGAAGATCATGGTCTGCATCAAGCAGGTCCCGCACGCCGACGCCCGGTTGGACGTCAACGGCGCGGGCACCTGGATCCAGGAAGAGAACATCAAGTTCGAGATCAACCCGTACGACCAGAACGCGCTCGAGGCCGCCCTTCAGCTGAAGGACAAGGACGCGAGCAGCGAGGTGGTCGTGGTCTCGATCGGCCCGGAGCGCGTGACCCAGTCGCTGCGCACGGCGCTCGGCATGGGCGCCGACCGCGCGGTCCACGTGAAGGACGCCGCGGCCGACGGCTCGGACTCGCTCGGCACCGCGAAGATCCTCGCGGCGGTCGCGAAGGCCGAAAGCCCCGACCTGGTGTTCGCCGGCTTCATGTCGGACGACGGCAACCTCGCCGCGACCGGCCCGATGCTCGCCACGCTGCTCGGCATTCCGCACACGACGACGGCCGTTTCGTTCGTCAAGAACGGCGCCGTCACCGTCGAGCGCGAGCTCGAAGGCGGCGCGCTCGAGGTGGTCGAGCTGAACACGCCGTGCCTCGTGACGACGCAGACCGGCATGAACCAGGTCCGCTACGCGTCGCTCAAGGGCATCATGGCCGCCAAGAAGAAGCCGATCGACGTGAAGACCGTCGCGGACCTCGGTCTCGCCGGACAGGTCGGCGCGGGCGCGGCGAAGTTCAAGATCGAGAAGCTCTACACGCCGCCGAAGGGCCAGGGCGCCGAGATCCTCTCGGGCTCGGTGGACGAAGTGGTCGGCAAGCTGGTCGGCAAGATCAAGGAGCTGGGGCTTCTCTAGCCCCGCTTGGAGCAAGCACACATGGGATCGATCCTGGTCATCGCAGAGATCCAGAAGGGCAAGGTTCGCGAGGCGAGCTACGAGCTGGTCTCGTTCGCGCGCAAGATCGGCGGCGCGACGAACCGCGAGGTCAAGAGCCTCGTGATGGGTCAGGGCATCTCGGCCGGCGCCGAGGAGCTGTCGAAGAAGGGCGGCGGCGAGGTCTTCGCCGCCGACGACGCGGCGCTCGCGAACTACAACCTCGACGCGGCCTTCGCGGCGGTACAGGCGGCGATCGCGGCGTCCTCGGCCGACGTGATCCTGCTCTCGAACACGCCCACGGGCTGGGATCTCGCGCCGCGCATCGCGGCGTCGCTGGACGCCGGTCTCGCCTCGGACTGCTTCAACGTCGAAGTCGAGGGCAGCGACCTCGTCTTCTTCCGCCGTTTCTTCAACGGCAAGTTCGACTCGCGCCTGCGCCCGACGGCGCTGCCGCTCGTCGCGACGATGCAGCCCGGTGCCACGGCGGCCTTCGAAGGAGCGGCCGACGGCAAGGTGACGGCGCTCTCCGTCTCGGTCGGCGCGACGGGCACGAAGTTCGTCGAGACCAAGGTCGCCGCCGCGAAGGGCGTCGATCTGACCAAGGCCGACATCATCGTCTCGGGCGGCCGGTCGGTCGGCTCTCCGGAGAAGTTCCAGGAAGTGATCAAGCCGCTCGCCGACGCGCTCGGCGGCGCGATGGGCGCGTCCCGTCCGGTCGTCGATGCCGGCTGGCTGCCCCACGAGTACCAGGTCGGATCGTCCGGTCAGGTGGTGTCGCCGAAGCTGTACGTCGCGTGCGGCATCTCGGGCGCGATCCAACATCTCGTCGGCATGAAGGCCTCGAACTTCATCATCGCGATCAACAAGGATGCGGATGCGCCGATCTTCGAGGTCGCGAACGTCGGTGTCGTCGGCGACCTCTTCGAGGTCGTTCCCAAGCTCACCGAGGCGATCAAGACCGCCAAGGGCTGATCTGCGCTGGAGCGATCCGGCTCGTGCATTGCGAGGGGGAGTTCGCGTGAAGCGAACTCCCCCTTCGTGCTTTCACGTTGACACGCGCGGGAGCAGGGAGTACGAAACATTCATCAGCGCGCTCTTTGTCGGCCGCTGCCCCCCAAGCTGATCTCGATTCCTGCGCTCGGTCGTGGCTGCTGCCGGCTGGTGTCGCGCTGATCGCTCGTACGGGATCGGACCCGTCGAGTGCGGGCGTCGACGAGGGGGTGTTCCGATTCCGCGCCGCATCGCGCTGCTGAACGAGAAGGGCGGGAGCGCCAAGACGACGCTCGTCGCGAACCTCGGCGCACATCTGGCGCTCGCGCGCGGGCATCGTGTGCTCGCGATCGATCTCGACCCGCAGGGACAGCTCGGCAAGGTGCTCGGCGTCGAGCCGCGCCGCGCACGACGCTCCTCGATCGAGCTGCTGCTCGACTCGCTGCTCGGCGACGCGACGCCGGCCGATCGCCCCACGCGAGATCGCGGACTGCCGCTCACGCCGACGCGCATCCCGAATCTCGATCTCGTCGTCGCGACGAAGGCGCTCGGACTGGCGCCGATCTTCGAACGCGAGGATCCGGACCCGAGCGGCCGTCTGCGCCGCCATCTCGACGCCGCGCCGGAACTCGACGACTACGACTTCGTCCTCGTCGACGCGCCGCCCTCCTTCGGACTGCTCACGCTGAACGTGCTGCGCGCCGTGGACGAGGTCGTGATCCCGGTGCCGCTGACCTTCCTCGCGCTCGACGGCTGCGCGGAGCTCGTGCGGTCGATCGCGACGGTGCGCCAACACTACGGCCACACATCCCTGCAGATCACGATGGTCGTACCGACCTTCCACCGCCGGACGCGCATGGCGGAAGAGGTGCTGGCCTCGCTGCGGCAGCGCTTCCCGAAGGAGATCGCGCAGACCGTCGTCGGCTTCCACGTGAAGATCGACGAAGCGCAGTCGCGCGGACTCTCGATCTTCGAGTACGCGCCCCGCGATCGCGGCGCGCAGGTCCTCGCGGCGCTGGCGCAGGAGCTCGAAGCGCGTGCGCCGGGCCGCGGAGCCGCCTCGTGAACGGCGAAGAACGCGAAGGCCTCGAGGCCGTGCTCGGCGCGAATCCCTTCCAGGGCACCGACGCCGCCGAGGCCGACACGCTCGACGCGTGGCTCGGCGCGCTCGATCGGCTCGCGGCGACGGCACCCGTGGTGGCGACGCCGGCGTCCGTCCCGCCGCGCAGCGTTCCGATCGACGAGCCGACGCCGCCGTCCTTCGCCGTCCCCGACGAGGGGGCGGACGAAGTCCCGCCGGAGCTCGGCGCATTGGCGCGTCTCGTGGGAGACGAGGCGCGCGAGCAGCTCGCGGCGCTCGTCGCGCGCCTCGACCCCTTCGACCGCTTCGGTCTCTCGCGCAGCGCGATCGCGCGTTCGTTCCCGGTCTTCTACGCGTTGTACCGCCTCTACTTCCGCGTACAGAGCGAGGGGCACGCGTCGATTCCGCGCGAGGGTCCCGTCGTGCTGGCCGGCAACCACGGCGGTCTGCTGCCCTTCGACGGCGCGATGACCGTACTCGACGTGCTGCTGAAGACCGATCCGCCGCGACTGCCGCGTGCGATCGTCGAGCGCTGGGCGGGCCAGCTTCCCTTCGTGAACGTGTTCTTCGCGCGCGTCGGACAGGTCGTGGGAACGCACGAGAATTTCGCCAAGCTGCTCGCCGACGGCGAAGCGGTACTCGTGTTCCCGGAAGGCATCGAGGGCATCCGCAAGCCGATCACGCAGCGCTATCGCGTCCAGCGCTTCCACGTCGGCTTCGTCGAGCACGCGCTGCGCGCACGCGCGCCGATCGTACCGATGGCGGTGCTCGGCAGCGACGACCAGGCGCCGATCCTGTTCGACGTGAAGCCGCTGGCGC
This sequence comes from Myxococcota bacterium, assembly GCA_025453505.1. Classification (GTDB taxonomy): domain Bacteria; phylum Myxococcota_A; class UBA9160; order UBA9160; family PR03; genus PR03. The sequence continues at coordinate 9,109 of JALOQG010000063.1, forward strand.
GCCTGCTCGGCCTTCCGGCCGCCCCGATCACGCCGACCTTCCCCTGGTTCGGTCCGCTCGGCCTGCTGCCCTACCCCGTCCGCTACCGCATCGTGTACGGCGAGCCGCTGCACTTCCACGAGCGCTTCGACGCGGACGCCGCGCAGGAGCCGGGCGTCGTGCGCGCGCTCGCGAACCAGGTGCGGCGCGCGGTGCAGACGCTGATCGACCGGCATCGCACGCGATGAAGGTCCTCGTCACGCACGCCGATCTGCCCCTCGGCCGCCGCATCGTGAAGCTGCTGTGGCACGACCCGGCCGTCGCGCGCATCGTCGCGCTCGGCGAGGGCGCCGTCCCGCGCGCGTTCAACCCGTATCGCGTCGGCGCCGCGCCGCGGCTCGTCTACGAGCGCATCGATCTCGCGCGCCAGCGTGCGGTGTCGGACCTGTTCCGCTCGAAGCGCCTGCGTTCCCTCGGCGTGGACAGCGTGGTGCACGTTCCGCGACACGGCGCCGGTCCCGAAGGTCCTCCGGTCGTCGCGCGCGTGGCACCGCGCACGGCGGAGGCGCGCCATCTCCTCCACTTCGCGTCCGAGTCCGCGTCGATCGTGCGCCTCGTCGCCATCGGCTCGGCGTTCGTCTATCGGCTCACGCCGGGGAATGCGAACCACCTGACCGAGTCGAGCGCGCTCGACTTCGACCCGGCCGTCGCGCCCGAGCGCCGCTCGTGGATCGACTGCGACATGCTCTTCCACACGGCCGTGTCGCACCCGCGCATGCGCGTGACGCTGCTGCGCGTCCCGGCCGTCGTCGCTTCGGGCGGCTACGTCTACCTGCACCCGGGCCTCGAAGGGGCCGCGGGACCGCGCCTGCGGCCGGCGGGATTCGATCCGCTGTGTCCCGTGATCGCGGACAAGGACCTCGCGCTTGCGGTGCGCGCGGCGCTCCACGCCGACGCCGCCGGCGTGTGCAACGTGGCCGGACGCGAAGCGA
>JALOQG010000439.1 GCA_025453505.1 Myxococcota bacterium
CGGGACGTAGCCCGCGGGATCGCGCAGCCGGTCGAGGAGCAGGCGCGTCTGGCGCGAAGAGCCGCTGCCGTATTCGACGAGCAAGCACTGCGGACCGAGCCGCTCGGCCATCGCCCCCGCGTGCGACTCCATGATCGAGAGCTCGGTGCGGGTCGGGTAGTACTCGGGCAGATCGCAGATCGCCTCGAAGAGCGCCGATCCGCGCGCGTCGTAGAAGTACTTGCACGGCAGCGTCTTCTGCGGCTGCGCGAGTCCTGCCCACACGTCGTCGCGGAAGCGCGACGCATCGGGTGCACGGTCGGATCGGAGCGATGCGTTCATCGGAGATCCCTCGCGAGGCGCAGGCCGCTGAACTGCCAGCGCGCATCCGGCGGAAAGAAGTTCCGGTAGCTCGCGCGCACGTGGTCGGCGGGCGTCGCGCACGAGCCGCCGCGCAGCACGAACTGGTTGCACATGAACTTTCCGTTGTACTCGCCGATCGCGCCGGGCGCGGGCCGGAACCCCGGGTACGCGACGTAGGGCGATTGCGTCCACTCCCAGACGTCGCCGAAGAGCTGCGAAGACGCCGCGCCGGAGGCCGCATCCGCCGCGACGGGATGCAGGTGATCCGACTCCACGAAGTTGCCGCGCACCGCGACCTGCTCGGCGGCGGCTTCCCATTCGGCTTCGGTCGGGAGTCGTGCGTCCGCGAAGCGTGCGAACGCGTCGGCCTCGTAGTAGCTGACGTGACACACGGGGGCGTCCAGATCGAGCGGACGCCAGCCGCCGAGCGTGCGCTCGTGCCAGGCACCGTCGCGACGCGCCCAGTACGCGGGGGCCTGCCAGCCGCGGGCGCGCACGGCGGCAAAGCCGTCCGCGAGCCAACCCTGCGGCCGCGCGTAGCCGCCCGCCTCGACGAACGCGACGAAGTCGCCGTTCGTGACGGCTCGCGACGCCAGCTCGAAACGAGTGAGCAACACCGGGTGCCGCGGACCCTCGTTGTCGAAGCAGAACTCCGGGCCGTCGCAGCCGATCTCGCGGATCCCGCCGTCGAAGCGGTGCCAGCGCAGCGGCGGCGCCGACCGCCGCGGCGCGGGCGCGAGATCGTCGCGATACGCACCGGGAAGCGGACTCTGCGCCAGCAGGTGCTTCGCGTCGGTGAGCAGCAGCTCCTGGTGCTGCTGCTCGTGGTGAAGGCCGAGCTCGATGCGCGCGGCCAGCTCGGCATCGACGCCCGCTTCGAGCAGTCGCGCCATTCCCGCGTCGACGTGCGCGCGATAGGCGCGCACCGTGGCGAGATCGGGCCGCGTCAGCAGGCCACGCGCCGGGCGCGGATACTGCTCGCCGACGCCGTCGTAGTACGAGTTGAAGAGCACGCGGAAGAGCGGCTCGAAGTCGCGATGACCGGGGACGGCGGGCGCGAGCACGAAGGTCTCGAAGAACCAGCTCGTGTGCGCGAGATGCCACTTCACGGGGCTCGCGTCCGGCATCGACTGCACGCAGCAGTCTTCCGCGGAGAGCGGCGCGGCGAGTCGCTCGGTCGCCGCACGAATCCGCGCGTAGGCGGCGGCGAGATCGCGCGATGCGCGGCGCGGGGGATTCGACGCGGGGGCGGCCTGCATGGTTTCTCCGTCGGGCCGGTCGCGTAGACCGACGCCGAGCGAAACGGCTCGCCCCCCGGCGACTCGCGCGAGCGGCGGCACACCGCTGGAATGCACGAGTCGCGCGACGCTAGCACCACCGTCGCGAGGATTGGATGGGGAGCCCACGTCCTTCACGAGATCGTCAGGATCGATGCTTCACGTCACGGCACGCGGGCGCCGCGCAGCGTGGCGATGGCGACGCCGCAGACGATCGCGATCGTGCCGAGGATCGCTCCGAGGCCGGCCCGCTCGCCGAGCCCCACCCCGACCGCGAGCCCCACGACCGGCTGCACGAACACGAAGAGCGCCATCGTGGCGGCGCTGACTTCGCGCAGCGCGCGGTTCCACGCGACCGTCGCGACGGCCGACGCGAGCAGCGCCAGCAGCACGACCCAGCCGAGCGCGGGCAGCGCGCGCTCCACGTCGAGCGACTCGCGCAGCGCGAACGGCAGCAGCGGAATCCACGAGATGGCGCCGGCGAAGACGGCGACGCGCAGCGGGTCGTGTCGCGCCACCAGCGGCTTGGCGGCCAGCGTGTAGATCGCCCAGCACAGGTGTCCCGCGGCCATCACGAGGTCGCCGCGCAGATCCCCGCCGCGCGCATCGCCCGTGCCGGAGAGCACGATCGCGATCGTGCCGAGCACGCCGAGCGCACCGGCCAGGACGTGCGCAAAGCCGAGCGGCTCGCGCAGCACCAACGCGGCGCCGACCAGGATCCCGATCGGCTCGAGCGGCGAGAGCAGCGCACCGTGGGTCGCGCTCGAAGTCGCGAGGCCGATCGCACCGAGGATCTGCGGCAGCGCGAAGCCGACCCACGAGAGCGTCACGAGCAGCACGAGATCGCGTCGCGTCCACGGCGCCGGCGGCAGCGTGGCGCCCCCGCGCATGCGCTGCGGCAGCACCAGCAGGACCACGAGGAAGAGCGCGCCGAGGATCTGGCGGGCGACGACCAGCGAAAAGGGCTCGAGTCCGTCGAGTGCGAGCTTCGTGAGCGCCGGAGTGGACCCGCCGATGCCCTGCGCGATCCAGATCCACGCGAGCGTGGGCCAGGCGATGGTGGTACGCATCGTGATCGCGCACGCTAGCAACGCGCCCTGAGTGCGGAGGGAGATCGGTGCACCGAAGGTTTGCCGTCGTAGTGCTCGCGCTCGCCGCGTGTGCGGGGCCGACCGATGTGCGGCGCGACGCGGCTCCGCGCACGCACGTCGACGCGCCGATCCACTTCGCGGCGGGACGCCGCAGCACCGAGGCGATCCCGCTCGAGAGCCTCGTCGGCCCCGCCGTCGTGATCGACGTCTCGGAGGCCG
>JALOQG010000064.1 GCA_025453505.1 Myxococcota bacterium
GCTCCTGCGTCGCGCACTCGCCGCCGCCGACGCGGTCGCCGCGAACGCGCCGCTCGCCGTGCGCGCGACACGAAGCGGTGTGCGCGAGCTGCTGTCGCTCCCGCTCGACGCGGCGCACGAACGGCAGGAGGCACTCGGGCGGCCGCTGCGCAAGACCGAAGACGCGGCGGAAGGTGCGCTCGCCTTCCTCGAGAAACGCGCGCCGGTGTGGAAGGGGCGTTAGCAGCGCCGGTCTTTCGCTGGAGGATGCGAGGCCGGATCAGGGCGGGTTCGGGGCGACGCTCGCGGCGAGCAGCAGCTGGGCGCCGAAGTAGAGCGGCGTGCCCCACACCTTGTTGGAGAAGGTCTCCGCGACGAAGCGCTGGCGCGCGACCGCGAGGTCCGACGCATAGAACGCGACCGCGCCGGGCAGGATCCAAGGGTTCCAGACCTTGCCGATGCTGGCGGCCGCGCACACGACCATGGTCGAGATCACCGCGACGTAGACCAGCACGGGGATCTGCAGCTTCGGCGCGCGCGCCTGCACGTGCGGCCAGAGGTAGCGGAGCGCGATCATGCTGGCGCCGGCGACGGGAGCCGCGGCCGCAGTCGCGGAGCGGAGCTCGAGCCCGCGTAGCGCGAACGCGCCGGCGTACGCGAGGTGGCCGAGCAGGAAGCTGACGAGGCCCGCGAGGAAGAAGGTCTTCGCGCCCTTCGGAATCAGCAGCACATCGCCGAGCGCCGACAGCAGGAGCCCGGCGAAGATCCAGGTGCCGTAGCCGGATTCGAGCGCGCCGTTCGCGAGCGCCGCGGCGAGGAAGCCGGCCGCCGCGAGCGGCTTGCAGATCCACACGCCGCCGCGCGATTCGCGCGCCTCGGCGAAGAGCAGGCCCAGCGTCGCGGCGATCGTGACGGCGACGGCGATGGCGAACGCGCTCACGATGGATTCCTCCCGCTTGCGGGAGGAGCACTCTAGGCGACGCGCTCCGAATGCACAGCGCAGCGGTCCGAGGGGCAGGCGTCCGGGCGGCCCGTGAGCCGCAGCCGGTTGCGCGCGAACCAGCGGTAGGCGGCGTCGGCGAGCGGGCGCAGCAGCGGCCAGCGCGTCGGCGCGACCAGCCAGCCGAGCCCGACGGCCGCATAGGCGCGCCGGAACACCTCGACGCCTTCGATCAGCGTTCCGTCCGGCTGCACGCCATGGATGCGCGCCATCAATTCGTGGAGCGTCGTGCCGTAGCGCGCTGCATCGAAGTCCGGCGCCGCGATGTCTTCGAGGTCGAGCCGGCCGCGGCCGCGATCGAGGCGGCGCAGCATCGAGATCTCGCGCGCGCAGAGCGGACACTCGCCGTCGTAGAGGACGCGGAACTCCCAGTGCGGATGGCTCATCCTCGACTCCTTTTCGGGGGAAGCGGAAAGAACGCGCTCGTCGACTCGATGTAGTCGCGATACGCCGGACGCGATCGCACGAGCGAACGCTCGAGCAGCGCGACGCCCGAGACGCGCAGCAGCAGGAACGTCATCGCGAGCGGGGCGGCGATCGTGAGCCAGCCCGCGGGCGTCGCGAGCGCGATGGCGAAGAGCCCCCACCACACGAGACAGTCGCCGAAGTAGTTCGGATGGCGCGTGTAGCGCCACAGGCCGCGGTCCATCACGCGGCCCCGGTTCGCGGGATCCGCGCGGAAGCGCGCGAGCTGGTAGTCGCCGACCGTCTCGAAGAAGAGCCCCGTCGCGAAGAGGGCGAGGCCCACGGCGTCGAGCGCGCCGAGCGCCGCGCTTCCCGGCACGAGCAACGCGACCTGCACCGGCAGCGACACGAACCACTGGAGCAGCGCCTGCAGCCCGAACACGGTCGCGAGGCTGACCCAGGCAAAGCGCGCCCCGTGATGCTCGCGCATGCGCGCGTAGCGCGGATCCTCGCCGCGGCCGTGATTGCGCCACGCCAGGTAGCCGCCGAGACGCAGGCCCCAGAGTGCGGTCAGCGCGAGCAGCAGGGCGCCGCGCGCGCCCGGCGCGTCGGCGATCGCGAAGGCGATCGCCGCGAGGGCGGCGAAGCCCGGTCCCCACCAGACGTCGACGATGCTGACGTCGCGGCGCACGAGGCTCACCAGCCAGAGCACGAACATCGCCGCGAGACCGCAGGCGAAGGAGGTCGCGAGCGCGACCGCGACGCTCATGCCGCAAGCTCGTGGGCGGCAGCGGGGAAGAGCGTGCGGATGCGCGCGAAGCGGTAGTCGAAGATCGCCGCGAGCGCCGCGCGCACCGCGAGCGCGTGCGCGACGCCGCCGAGCGGACCGAGCGGCAGCGCGTAGCGGACGACGTCGGTCATGCGCACGCCGTCGCCGCACGGCTCGAAGCGATGGGTGTGCTCCCAGAGCGCGTACGGACCGCTCTCCTGCACGTCGACGAAGCCGAGCGGGGGATCCCAGCGCACGATGCGGGTGCGCCAGCGCAGCGGCACGCCGGCCAGGCGGATCCGGTACTCGATGCGTGCGTCGTCGCGCATCGCGATCGGCAGCGGGGTCAGGATCCGGAAGCCGAGCCACGGCGGCGTCAATGTCTCGAGGTTCGCGGCGTCGGCGAAGAAGGCGAACACGCGCTCGCGCGTCGCGGGAATCCACTGTTCGCGTTCCAGGACGTGGATCTTCAAGGCGTCGCCTCCGCAGCGTGCGCGCGGGCTTCGAGCCATGCGTCGACGCGCTCCCATTGCGTCTGGATCCACTCGATGCGGCCATCGCGCTCGCGCGGGATCTCGCTCGCCGGCGACCGCCACACCTCGATCTCGATGCGGCGACCCACCAGCGCGCCCGACCAGAGATCGCCGAGCGTGCGCAGGCCTTCGAAGCCGGTGTGCGTGCACACGACCACGTCCGCGTCGGGCGCGGTCTCGAGCAGCGCGAGCGGTCCGCCGAGGCGCGGCGGCAGCACGTGCTGCAGCGCGCGGGCGCGCTCGACGAGCTTGGGATCGGCCGACTTCGCGAGCCGGTCGATCACCTGCTGGCGCCGCTTCGGCGTGTAGCGGGTGCCTTCCGGGAACACGAGGACGCCGTCGTGCGGACCGAGATCGCGGGCCAGCGCGCGCACGCGGTCGATCTCGGCCTCGCTGCCGCCCTGGCCGCGGCGCACGAAGGCGTTCGGCAGCCGCTGCCCGACGATGTCGAGGCAGGGATCCCAGAGCAGCTCGCGCTTGAGCACGTAGCGCAGCCGGATGCCGGTACGGCTCGAGAGCAGCGCCGCGGGGAGCAGCGTGTCGATCACGCTCGCGTGTCGCATCCAGACGAGCACCGGACCCGTCGCGACGAACTCGAGCCCGCGCAGCGTCACGCGCAGACCGAAGATCCGGCGCGCGCCGCCGAAGAGCCAGCGCGCCCACCAGCACTGGAGCTGGAAGTTCCACTCCGCCGCGCGCTGCGGAGCGACCCGCCCGATCAGCCAGAGCGCGCCGCTGGCGACGAGGCCGAGCGTTTCGCCCAGCGCGTAGTGGGTGAACGCGAGGGCGCTGCGTACGCCGCTCCAGCGGTTGCGGCGTACGAGGTCGTGCAGGGTGAGAAGGGGAAGGAGGAAGGGCAGGGAGAGCAGCAGCGCAGGTCCGAGGACGAGGTAGAGGGGAACGGTGACGGCGCGGCGCGCGATGCGCGCCAGTCGGGTCTCGTCGGCGAGACCGTGCGGACTCATAGTTGCACGCCGCGCTCGAGCAGCAGCGCGATCTTGCGCTCGAGTTCGTCGTTGTCGGCGATCGGTTGCACCTGCGGCGGCAGGGGGAACGAAGCCACGCCCGGGCCGCCGATCCAGATCTCGATGCGCGCCGGCAGCGCGTCGCGCAGCGCGCGCAGCGTCGCGGGGACGTCGAGCCCGTTGACGTGACACAACCCGACGGCGACGGCCGCCGCGTCGAGCGAATCCGCGGCGTGCACGATCTCGGGCACCGGAAGATTGCTGCCGATGAAGATCGGATGGCCGCCGGCCTGGGCCGTGGTGACGGCCGCCATCAACGAACCGAGCTCGTGCTCCTCGCCCGGCAGCGTCGTGAAGAGGATCGGCGCCGACTGCTGGCCGGCGGTCGTCGCGCGCAGGCACGTGCCGAGCAGGCTCCGCAGGATGGTGCTCGCGAGGTGTTCGGAGGCGATGCACATCGACCCCGCGGCCCAGCGCTCGCCGATCTCGCGCAGCAGCGGCGACGCGACGCTGCGCACGAAGCGGATCGGGCCGAGCGCCGCGAGCTGACCCGCGAGGAGGCGCTCGGCTTCGGCGCCGTCGAGGCGGTCGATCGCGTCGAGCAGCGGCGTCAGCGCAGGCTCGGGCAGCGATGGCGTCATCCCCAGCCGCCGCTCGAGCTCCTCGTCCGACGCGTTCGCGACCTCGCTGATCGAGTGTCCGGCCATCACGGCGGCCCGCAGCTTGCGCAGTCGCGCGACGTCCGATTCGCGGTAGCGGCGCGTGCCGCCCGGGGTGCGCAACGGCACGACCGCGCCGTAGCGGCGCTCCCAGGCCCGCAGCACGTGGGCGGACAGCCCGGTCAGACGGGAGACGGCTCCGAGGGAGTAGGTGGGAGCGGACGAATCGTTGGGGTCGGCGTCACTCACGCCGCGAAAGCTGCCCGAGTGTTCGGGAGATGTCAAGAAATTGTATTGACACAGAGCTAGACAACCGCTCCCCTCTACCCCGCGATGGTGAGCCGATCCGAGCGCGTCCTCCATTGGTTTCGCAGCGATCTGCGCGTGCGTGACAACCGGGCCCTGGGTGCGGCCGCGAAGCGCGCCGGAGAGCTCGTGCTGCTCTTCGTGCTCGACGAGCGGCTCCTGCGCGGCGCGGCGCTGGGTGCGCCGCGGCTCCACTTCCTGCTCGGTTGCCTCGAGCGACTCGCCGTGGATCTCGAGCGGCGCGGGCAGCGTCTCGTCGTGCGGCGCGGCGATCCGCGCCGGCTGCTGCCGGAACTGCTGCGCGAGTGGCGCATCGACGCCGTCACGTGGAACCGCGACTACGGACCCTTCGCGCGCCGCCGCGACGCGGAGGTCCGCAGCGCGGCCGAGTCGCTCGGCATCGCCGTCGACACGCACAAGGATCGGGTCGTCTTCGAGAGCGACGAGCTGCGTACGAAGAGCGGTACGGCGTTCCAGGTCTACACGCCGTATCGCAACGCGTGGTGGGCGCGTTTCGAGGCGGATCCTCCGCTCGTCGCGGCTGCGCCGCGGCTGCCTCCGCCCGTCGCGGCCGCGCGCGGCGAAGCGATTCCGTCGGCTGCGTCGCTCGGTTTTCCGGACGCCGGCGCGGAGCTTCCGACACCGGGCGAGGACGCCGCCGCCCGGCGGCTCGACCGCTTCGTCGGCGACGCGCTGGCGCGCTACGCCGTCGATCGCGACCGGCCCGACCTCGACGGCACCTCGCGCCTGTCGCCGTACCTGCGCTTCGGCGCCCTCTCGATCCGCGCTTGCGTGCACGCGGCGCTCGACCGGGCGCGCGTCGATCGAGCCGCGCGCGCCGGTGCGCAGAAATGGGCGGACGAGCTGGTCTGGCGCGACTTCTATCACGCCATCCTCGCCGAGCATCCGCACGTGTTGCAGCGCTCGTTCCGGTCCGAGTACGACGCCCTCGAGTGGAACGACGACGCGTCCGGCTTCCGCGCCTGGTGCGAGGGGCGCACCGGCTATCCGTTCGTCGACGCCGCGATGCGCCAGCTCGCCGCGACGGGCTGGATGCACAACCGCGCGCGCATGGTGGTGGCGAGCTTCCTCACCAAGGACCTGCTCATCGACTGGCGCCGTGGCGAGCGCTTCTTCTATCAGCAGCTCGTCGATGGCGATCCCGCCAGCAATAACGGCGGCTGGCAGTGGGCCGCGTCCACCGGCACCGACGCGCAGCCGTACTTCCGGATCTTCCATCCCGTCTCGCAGGGCGAGCGATGGGATCCCGAGGGCCGCTACGTGCGGCGCTGGGTGCCCGAGTTGGCGGACGTCGCGCCGAGATTCCTGCAGCGGCCCTGGGAAGCCCCGACGCCGCCGCGCGACTACCCTCGCCCGATCGTCGATCACGCCGAGCGGCGCGTGACGGCGCTGCGCCGTTTCGAGAAGGTGAAGGGAGCGGGAGGAGGCGATGGCGCGAGCCGGACGAAGTCGCGCCGCCGCGGCGAAAATCTCGACCTCTTCTGAGCCGCCGCTCTGGCGTCGCGACGACGCGCCGATCCGGATCGGCGTCTCGACGTGCCTGCTCGGCCAACCGGTGCGCTGGGACGGCGGACACAAGCGCGACGCCTTCCTCGCCGACCAGCTCGCGCCCTTCGTCGAGTGGGTGCCGGTGTGTCCGGAGCTGGAGATCGGCCTCGGCGTGCCGCGCGAGACGATCCGACTCGAGCGCCACGACGGCGCGCTGCGCCTCGTCGCGTCGCGCAGCGGCGCCGATCACACGCAACGCATGCAGCACTTCGCGCAGCGCCGCGTGCGCGAGCTGGAGCGGCTCGATCTGTGCGGCTACGTGCTGAAGAAGAGTTCGCCGAGCTGCGGTCTCGAGCGCGTGCCCGTGCGCAACGAGAAGGGCGTGCCGGAGAAGAACGGCCGCGGCGTCTTCGCACAGGTGCTGCTCGACGCGGCGCCATCGCTTCCGGTCGAAGAAGAGGGACGCCTGAACGATCCGCGCCTGCGCGAGAACTGGATCGAGCGCGTCTTCGCCTTCCGGCGCTTGCGGTCGCTCTTCGCCGGCCGCTTCGATCTCGGCGAGCTGGTGCGCTTCCACACCGCGCACAAGCTGCAGATCCTGGCGCACGCGCCGAAGGACTACGCCGCGCTGGGACGCGTCGTGGCGACCGCGAAGGCGCTCCCGCGCGCGGAGCTTCGCGAGCGTTACGCGACCGGCTTCATGCAGGCGCTGCGCCCGATCGCGACGCCGCGCCGGCAGGTCAACGTGCTGCACCACGTGCTGGGCCACTTCCGACGTCTGCTCGACGACGCGGCGCGACACGAGCTGGTCGCGTTGATCGACGACTACGCACGCGGACTCGTCCCGTTGATCGTGCCGATCACGCTGATCCGGCACCACGTACGGCGGCTCGGCGTCGCGTATCTCGCCGGTCAGGTGTATCTCGAGCCGCACCCCAAGGAGCTGATGCTCCGCAACCGGGTCTGAGGGACGCATGCACGCCGTCGATCGACTGCTCTCCATCATGGCGCGCCTGCGCGATCCCGAAGGCGGCTGTCCCTGGGACCTGGAACAGGACTTCGCGAGCATCGCGCCGCACACGCTCGAAGAGGCCTACGAGGTGGACGACGCGATCGCGCGCGGCGACTTCGAAGCGCTGCGCGAAGAGCTCGGCGATCTGCTGCTGCAGGTCGTCTTCCACGCGCAGATGGCGCACGAGCGCGGTCTCTTCGATTTCGAGGCGGTCGCCGCGACGCTCTGCGAGAAGCTGGTGCGCCGTCATCCCCACGTGTACGGGGACGCGGCCGTCGCGACCGCGGCGGACCAGACCCGGTTGTGGGAGGAGCTGAAGGCGAAGGAGCGCGCCGAGAAGGCGGAGCACGGCGCGGCCCCGAGCGCGCTCGACGGCATCGCGCGCGGACTGCCCGCCTTGCTGCGCGCGCAGAAGCTGCTGCGTCGCATCGCTCGAGCGGGCTTGCCCGCTCGCCCACCCGCTGCCGAGGCGGCGTCGGAGGCGTTCCGCAGCAAGCCGAGCGAGGCGTCGCTCGGCGCGCTGCTGCTCGCGCTCGCCGCCGAGGCGGGCCGGCACGGCCTCGACGCCGAGCGCGCGCTGCGTCGTGCGAGCGAGGCGCTCGAAGCCGCCGCACGTGCGTCCGAGGACTCGACGCGCTGAGTTCAGGCGATCCGGAAGAAGGGCACGGACGCCGTTTCCGAAACCGGCACGAGCTCCACCGCGACGGGCAGCTCGAGGCGCAGCGCCGCGGGATCCGCATCGAGCAGCCCGGCCGCCAGCCGCACGCCCTCGTCGGTTTCGACGACGGCGACCACGTACGGTGTCGCGAGACCCGGCATCGAGGCCTGGTGCGTCACCGTCCACGAGAAGAGTCGCCCGCGACCGCTCGACGGCTCCCAGCTCCACGCCGCCGACCCGCACGCCGCGCAGGTGTGGCGCGGCAGATGCCGCCACGTCCGGCACGCATCGCAGCGCTGGAAGTGGAGCCGGCCCCGCGCGCACGCGGCGTAGAACTCCACCGCGAGCGGATCCATCTCCTTCGAGAGCATCGGGCGCGGTGCGCCTGCGTGCGCGGCGTCAGACATCGCGGCGCAGGATCGCGAGCGAGCCGTCGCCCATGTCGCCCCAGCCGGTCACGAGACCGAGCGCGGCGTCGGGAACCTGGGCGGGCCCGGCGTCGTGGCGGAGCTGCCGTACCGCCTCGACGACGTGATTGATGCCCCACGTGTGCGCCTGCGAGAGCAGTCCGCCGTGCGTGTTGATCGGAAGCGCGCCGCCGCGCTCGATGCGGCCGTCGCGCACGAAGTCGCCGACCTCGCCGCGACCGCACAGGCCGAGCGCTTCGATCTGGAGCAGCACGACGTAGGTGAAGCAGTCGTAGATCTCGGCGAAGTCGAGTTCGTCGGGGCGGATGCCGGCCATCTCGAAGGCGCGCGGCGCGGCGTCGCTGAGACCGACACGGAACGGATCGCGCCGGCTCGGGATGTCGTCGGCGGGGTAGGGATGTCCCTCGGCGGCGGCGAGGATGCGCACGCACGGGTGCGGGAGATCGCGCGCGCGTTCGGCGCTGGTCACGACCACCGCCGCGGCGCCGTCCGTCTCCACGCAGCAGTCGAGCAGGCGGAACGGCTCCGAGATCCAGCGCGACGCCAGATAGGCGTCGAGGTCGAGCGGGCGGCCGCGCATCAGCGCGGACGGATTGTCCTGCGCGTGTTTGCGACACGCGACGGCGACGGCTCCCATCGCCTCGTGGCCGACTCCGTGGAGCTGCATGTGGCGCGTGGCCAGCCACGCGTACATCTGCACCGGGCGGAACGCGGCGTAGGGCAGGTAGAAGTCGCGCAGCGTGTGCGTCATCGGGTTCGCGCCGAGCGAACGGGCGGCGCGCGAGCCGGCGCGGAAGTCCGAGTAGCCGTTCCAGCCGAGCACGATCAGTACGTGCTTCGCGACGCCCGCGCTGATCGCCATCGCCGCGCTCTGCAGCGCCGCGGTCGGGCTGGCGCCGCCCATCTGAACCGTCACCGCATAGTGCAGCGGGTCGATCCCGAGGTGGATCGCGAGCTCTTCGGCGTACGTGTAGATCGGCGGCGCGATCAGGCCGTCGACGTCGCGCGGCGCGAGCCCCGCATCCGCGATCGCCTTCTGGGCCGCCTCCACCATCTGCTCGAGCGCCGATCGTCCGGCGCCCCGCACATACGCGGTCTCCCCGATACCGGCGATCGCCGCCCTGTCGCGAAAGGCGCTCACCGGAGGTCTCCGAGGAAATCGATCACCGCCGCGCTGAAGCGGTCGTTGCGGTCGCCGGCGACCATGTGGCCGGCGTCGGTGACGTCGGCGAAGCGCGCGTGCGGGACGAGCGAGAGGAACTCGTGCGCGCCTTCTTGCGAGAGGAGATCCGAGAGACCGCCGCGCACGAGCAGCGTCGGCTGGTGCAGGTTGCGCGCCGCCGCGCGCATGCGATCCGTGTCCTGGCCGGGCCGCGGTCCGTGGCCGGGCTCGAGGAAGGCGGGATCCCAGTGCCAGCGCCAGCGGCCTTCGGGCGTGCGGCGCAGGTTGCGCGCGAGACCGCTGAGATCGCTCGGGCGGCGCCGGTGCGGCAGGTACGCCGCGACGGCGTCGGCCGCTTCGTCGAGCGACGCGAACCCTTCGGGCTTGTCCTGCATGAACTGGATGATGCGCACCGCGCCGCCGATCTCGATCTTCGGCGCGATGTCCACGAGCACGAGGGCGGACGCGATCGACGGGTGCGATTCGCCCTCCGCGATCAGCGACGCGATGCCGCCGAGCGAAGCGCCGACGAGCACCGGGGGCGCGCCGAGCGATGCGACGACGCAGCGCACGTCCTCGACGAAGGCGTCGACCGAGTAG
>JALOQG010000065.1 GCA_025453505.1 Myxococcota bacterium
TCGTATCTATACTGGTGTGCTCGATCGCGAAGTGCCCGGCTACAGCATCGATCGGCGGATCAGGGCCATGCTCACTTTCGGGTACGCGGTCAACCTGGAGGCCGGGGTAGCCGTTTGCCGCGTTGCATTTGATCGTCGAGGCTTTCGAGCGGGTTCGATCTCGGGTGCGGAATGAAGTCGGTCGGTGTGCGGTTGGCGCGGGCGGTACAGAAGGTGTTTGGGATGCGGCGGGGCCGGGGGGCCGTGTTGCGGGATCGGTTTCACTTGCACGTGCTGCGATCGCCGCGCGAGGTGCGGCGGGCGATTGCGTACGTGCTCTTGAACGCGCGGCGGCATGCGGCGCAACGGGGTGTCGCGCTGTACCGGAGGGTGGCGCGGGTGGATCCGGCTTCGTCGGGGCGGTGGTTCGATGGATGGAAGCGGGCGGGCCTGGACTTCGAGCGGGCGTGCGAAGCGCCTGCCGTCGCCAGGGCTCGGTCGTGGCTGCTCAGCCTCGGCTGGCGGCGAGTCGGGTTGGTCGATGTGTCGGAGGTTCCGGGCGCGAGCGGTGATGGCGCGAGGTTTCGAGTTCCCCCGGTAGAGTCGCGGCCGTAGGAAGACCTGGTTCGAGTTTCGAAGCCTGCGGCCATCACGCCGGGGCGATCGTCCCAGGTCTGCTTCGCGCTCAGTCCCGAAGATTCGCGAACGGGCGCCTTCCATACGCGCCGGAGAATGCGCGGATCAGGTCGCGCTCGCGTGCCTCGGGCTCGATGCCGTCCGTCACTTGCCAACAAACGATGAGGTCGTCGCAGTCGGCGAGCTGCCAGATGAAGCGACCGCCCCAGTGAGCGACCGGCCTTCCGGATCCGAAACGCATGTACGCCCCGATCCGCCTTTTGAGGGTGCTCCGGGAGTCGCCGCCTCCTGCCTTCCCGATGTAGATGATCGCAGTGCGCTCGACCCAATTGTCCTCGAGTTCCTGTACGGAGACCTCAGGGCGGCGGCCTTTGAAATGGCCGCCTTTGCTCGTGGCGATGAACGTTGGCCGCAACGAGGGATCGCGCAGGACGAGATACACGCCAGCGGCGTCGGGGACGGCGCCGCACTTCGTATCCTTGAGTTCCCGAACCTTGAGGAAGCCGAGGAAACTCTCGGCTCGAACCGCCTCGATCGAATCGAAGTTCATCGTGTAAGCGTCTTTCGAGAGATGGCACTATGTGACGCTCTACCCGTAGAGCAACACGGCCGTCACGCGCAGCCGTCCGCCGCCCTCACGCTCATGCGACTGCGACGCTTCTCGGGCTTGCGTAGGGGAGGCGTCGGCGATCGGCGTCTCGCCCGAGCCGGCGGCGGGCTCGACGAGTAGGGCTCCGACCGCCGCTACGCCCGATCCGTCGGAGGCACGCCGCGGAAGTCGGCGGGGCGCTTCTCCAGGAATGCGCGCAGCGCCTCCTGGTTTTCCGGCGAGCCGACGCGTGCGACGAAGCCGGCGTCTTCGCGGGCGCGCGCCGCGGCGATCTCGTCCTTGCGCACTGCGAGCAGCATCCGCTTGGTCCAGCGCAATGAGCCGAGCGGCTGCGCGGCGATCTTCGCTGCGAGTGCGCGCAGCTCCGGCAGCAGCGACTCGCGCGGGAGCACGCGCGTCGTGAGGCCGAGCTCGAGCGCCCGCGGCGCGTCGATCCACTCCGCCAGGAAGAGCAGCTCCGCGGCGCGCTGGTGGCCGATCTGCAGCGGCAGCAGATAGCTGCTCGCCGCCTCGGGCACGACGCCGAGCGTGACGAACGGCGCGCGCAGGCGCGCGTTCTCCGCCATCCACACGACGTCGCAGTGCAAGAGCAGCGTGAGTCCGATGCCGACGCCGACGCCGTTCACGGCGGCGAGCAGCGGCTTGTCGAAGCCGACGAGCCGATCCATGAACGTCGGAAAACCGGGCGGCCCGTCTTTCGGAGGCGCGGCCATTTGACCCAGATCTTGTCCCGCGGAGAACGCATCGCCCGCACCGGTCACGACGACGCAGCGCACGGCGTCGTTCTCCTGTGCCTCCGCGAGCGCGTCGCGCGTCTCGCGCCACATGATCTCGTCGAAGGCGTTCTTGCGTTCGGGGCGGTTCAGGGTCAGCAGCAACACGCCGTCCTCGAGCGTTTCGATCACGCGGGTACGCGACACCGGCAGACTCCTCAACTCTGGGGAAGGTTGGCGAGGAACGCGTCGGCTTCGCGGATCGCGGCCTGCATGTCGCGCACGAGCGCGTCCATGCGGAGCGGAGAGGCGCGGCGGCGAGGGCGGAAGGGGCGCGCGGGCGACGACATCGCCGCGCAGCATAGCGGGCGAGGCCGCTACTTCAGCAGGCTCGCCATCTTGCGTTCGTTGTAGCCCTGGATCACTTCGCCATCGATCACGACGACGGGAATGCCGCTGTCGCCGCCCGTCAGCTCGCGCATCTCGTCGCCGGCGTCCGGGTCGTCTTCGACGTCCTTGTTCACGTACGACACGCCCTGCGCGTCGAGCCACTGCTGCGTCTTGCGGCACCAGCCGCACCACGAGGTGGTGTAGAGGACGACTTCGTGCGCGCCCGACGGCGCGGGTGCGGCGGGCGGCGCCGCGTCGGCGACGGCCAGCTGCTTGCCGCGATCGCGTCTCGGAGCGGCGCGCGACTTGTCCGTCGTGCTGGGCGCCATCGCGAGCCGCTGCGCGGAGTCGCGTTGCGAGGCCGGCACCTGCGAGAGATTCGAGACGAAGCGCACGGTGCCGTTCGGCTCGACGATCTTGTAGAAGCCCGGCTCGTCGCTCGGCTCGTCTTCGACGACGTCGTCCACGACGGCCTCGTCGGCGGCGATGGTGAATCCGCCCGACCCGTCGTCCGCCACGCCGGATCGGGGCTCGTCCGATTCCGATCCCAATGCGTCGCTGACGGTGCGGCCGAACGCCTTCGAAAGTGCGCGCACGGCGGCGTCCTTGACGACGCCACAGCCGGAGAGGGCCAGCAGCGCGGCCACCAGGGTCGCGGCGAGGGCTCGGCGTCTCACGGGCGTTCCTCCGGGTGCCAGCGTTGGATCGACCGAACCGGGCTTCCGGTTGAGGTTCGGGCGTGCTTCAGGCTCGCGAGTCGGCTGCCGATTGCACCCGAGTGGGCCCGAGGCCGGGTCCCGCACGGGAATCCCGCGTGAGCGCCGACACCTCGCAACGCATCCTGCTGCTGCTGCACGACGGCGAACTCGCCGACGTACGCGGCGTCGCCGAGTCGCTCGGCGCGCGGGTCGTCGAGTGCGCGCCGGCCGACGCGCCGCCGGACAGGGACGTGCTGATCGCCAGTGCACGTCACGCGCGCGACACGTATCTGCGCAGCACGCGACTGCGCGCGGTGCGCGTCGCGGTGCTCGACAGCAACTCGCGCACGCTGCGGAATCTCGTGCGGCGCGCCGGCGTGGACCTGATCGTGCGACGGCCGGTGCACCCGACCGCGCTGCGACTGCTGCTGCTGCACGCGCTGTATCGCGGGCCGGAGCGGCGCTCGCGCCGCGTGGCGGTCGGTGCTCCCGTGCGCTTCCGCACCGGACTGCGGCGCCGCGACGGCGTGCTCGCCGATCTCTCGATGCGCGGCTGCATGATCCTCTCGCCGCGTCCGGTGCGCGTGGGGCAGGCCATCGTCGTGTGGGTTCCCGATGCGACGAACGAAGCGAAGAGCTTCGCGGTGCGCGGCGCCGTGGTTCGCCGCATCACCGGCGCGAGCGGCGAACGCGGCTTCGGCGTGGACTTCGGCGTCGTCTCGAAGCAGCTCGTCGCCGCACTCAAGGCGTCGGTCGCCGCGTATCTCGAAGGACCGGCGGCGCACGCGGGTTTCGATGCCGGCACGACGCAGCCGATCCCGAGCGTCGCCGCGCTCGTGCAGGCGCCGATCGCGGCGGAATCGCCGGTGGCGCCCGAGCCGGCCGACGAACGCCGCGAACGCGAGCGCCGCACCTACGAGGGGCGTCGCGTCGTGGCGCTCGGCGAAGAGGCGGCGCGCGTGCTGATCGGCCGCGATCTCTCGACCGGCGGCATGCGCGTCGATCCGGCGCCGCATCTCGCGGTCGGCCAGCAGCTCCAGATCGCGATCCACGCCGGTCCCGGACAGACGCCGCTCGTCGTGCCCGCGGAGGTCGTGCGCGACGACGGTCCGCACGGCTTCGGGCTGCGCTTCGTGGCGCTCGATGAGGCCGCCGAGCGCTATCTCGCGAAGATGGTGGACTCGCTGCCGGATCCGGACGCGACGGGGTCCGCGGTCGCATCCGGGGACGACGGCGACGGCGAGGTCGTGATCTCGCAGATCGTCGAGCCGTCCGCGCACTAGTCGCACGCGCGTGAGGGCCGGATGCCGGTGAATTGCGCGCGCGCTTCCACCGCTCACGCGCCGCGCCCGATCGACCGATTCATGAACCGATCGACGGATCCAATCCGGAGATGGGAGGAGGCTTGGACGGCATGCCGATCGAGCCCACGGTCCTCGTTCTCGATGGAAGCGGCGCCCCGCGCGCCGCACTCACCCAGCGTCTGCGGCGCATGGGCTATCGCGCCTTGCGCGCGAAGACGCCCGAAGAGGCGTTTGCGCTCGTCGAGGAAGCGCGACACTGCGTGACCGCCGCGCTGATCCCGCCCGACCTCGCGGTGCGCGATCTCGGCTCTGCGCTCGAGAGCCTCTCGTCGCGCGCGCCGTCGGGACACATCTCGTACGTCGTCGTGGGCGCCGCGCCCGGCGAGGAGGCGATGGCCGAACTGCGCGCGGCGGGTCTCAAGCTCGCGCTCTGGGATCCCATCGACGACGCGCGGTTGCGCTTCCAGGTCAATCGCGCGCTGGCCGGCTACGACTCCGAAATGCTGCGCCGCTCCGAGATGCGCGCGCCGCTCGAGCTGCCCGCGCAGGTGATCCAGGCCGGCCGCTCGAAGGAGGCGCGCGTCTACACGCTCTCGAGCGGCGGCGTCTACCTCGACACGCCGCGTCCCGCGATGCGCAACACCGCGATCGACGTCGAGATCGACTTCTGGCCGAGCCCCATTCGCGTGTCGGGCGTCGTCGCGTACACGAGCGTGCCGGGCAACCTGCGCCGCCCGAACCTGCCGATCGGGATGGGCGTCAAGTTCCAGGAAGTGCCGGAGACCAGCCTCGCGCGCATGCGCCGTGCGGTCGCGGAAGTCTCGCTCTCGCTCATGGTCTGACGCGTCAGCTCGCCGGAATCTCCGGAAACACCTGCAGCGACGCGAGCACTTCCCAGCTCTCGAAGACACCGTGCACCACGTACGGATCGCCGGCCGCGAAGCTTCGCGCCGCCGCGAGGCTCTCGGCTTCGAACACGACGACGCTGCCGCACGGGGAGCCGGCTTCGTCGAGCAGCGGGCCCGCGTACACGACGCGTCCCTGCTCGGCGAGTGGCGCGAGGTTCGCGAGATGCGCCGGACGGTGTTGCTTGCGCAGCGCGAGGCCGCGCGCGCCGTCGCGGCCGATCAGGACGTAGCGCCCCACTTCGGGATCTCCTTCAGGAAGGCATCGACCATGCCGTTGAAGGCGTCCGGCTCCTCGAAGTACACCGAGTGACCGACGCCGGGAAACACGTGGAGGCGCGCGCGCGGCAAGAGCGCCGCGACTTCGCGCAGGCCCTCGATCGAGAAGAACGCATCCTCGGTGCCGACGAGCAGCAGCGCCGGCATCGCCAGCGCTGCGAGCCGTTCGGGCGCGACGCGCATCGCGCCGAGCTTCGGCAGCAGCGTGGGCAGCGTGGTCGGCGGGTTCAGCGCGGCGATCTGCTCGTAGAGGAATGCGCGGCGCGGATCGCGCTGCGGGAAGTCGGGCGCGAGCGCCATGCCGAGAAAACCGCGCGCCGCCATGCGCTGCGGCAGTCCGGCGGAATGGGACTCGATCGCGGGCGTCGCGATGCCGCCGGGCGTTCCGGCGAGCACCAGCGCCGCGCAGCGTGCCGGCTGCGCCAGCGCGAAACCCACGCCCGTCCAGCCGCCCATCGACTGACACACGAGCGCGGCGCGCTCGACGCCGGCCGCGTCGAGGACCGCACCGAGATCGGCCGCGAAGTAGTTCGGGTCGAGCGCGCCTTCCGCGCAGCGCGAGCGTCCGAAGCCGCGATGATCGAACGAGACCACGCGATGGCGACGTGCGAAGTGCGGCACCTGCTGCCACCACGAAAGCGCGCTGCCGCCCGAGCCGTGCACCAGCGCGATGGCGGGTCCCGCGCCGTGGCATTCGTAGTGGAGCGTCGCACCGTCGGTCTCGATGGAGGGCATGGACGCACTCTAGCGATCGATCCACGCGTCGACGGCCCGCTCTACGAGTGCGCCGCCGAGCCACGAACCGAGCGGCACCAGCAAGAGCAGCGCGAAGCGGAACAGGCTCGGGGCGTCGAAGGGCCAGACGCTCATGCGTTCGACGCGCGCTTCCCAGGCCAGCAAGGCCGGCAGCTGGGCGATCCGTTCGTTCGCATCGGGCCGTGCGCCGGCGCCGAGGGCATCGCGTACAGACGCGATCTCGCCCCGCACGAAGCGCAGCTCCGCTTCGCGCGCGGCGCGCAGCCGTTCGTGCAGGCCGCGACTCGGCAGCAGCAGCGCCGCGAACGCGAGGCCGGTCGTGACGGTCAGCACGGCGAGCACGAGCCACGGCGCGTTGACGTCGAGCAGCAGCGTCACGGCGAGCGACGAACCGGTCAGCCAGAGCAGGGCGCTGCGCAGTCCCGTCCGCACGAAGGGCGCGAGCCCCTCGCGGTCGAGCAGCGACACGCGAACGCGACGTCCGATCGCGCGCAGGGCGCGGATCTCGAGCACGCTCCAGCGTGCGAGCATGCCGAGGTTCGCGAAGAGCAGGCCATTGAGCAGGAGGGCCCAGACGCGCAGGCCGAGCCACGACTCGGCGTCGTGGATGGGATCGGCGCTGCTTCCGAGACGCTCGATCGCGATGCCGACCACGAGGCCGCACGCCGCGGCGGCGAGGCCTGCCCGCCGGTCGCGGAAGCGCCGCTCCCAGCCTTCCCAGACGTCCGGGCCCGCATCCGTCACGCCCCGCAGTGCCGCGAAGTCGCGCGCCGCACCGCGTCGCATGATGCCGACGGCCGCCGCCGTGTAGGCGGTCACGAGCATGAGAAAGAGACAGAAGCGCGTCAGGCGATCGAGCGTTCCGCCCGGCCACAGATCGCCGAGCTCGCCGAACACGATGGCGCTGCCGAAGAACGCGGCGAGCAGGCCGAGCAGTACCTCTGCGAAGAGCCGCACGGCGCGCCACGAACCCGGATCGAGCATCGCCGCATCGTATCACTCGACGCTCGCGAGCGGCGCTGCGATGCTCGGCCGCCGATGCACGCATCGCAACGAAGCGAAGAGGTGCGCGAGCCTCGTCTCGACGGCCTGCGCGGTCTCGCGATCGTGCTGGTGATGCTCTACCACACGACGCACTACGGCCTGGCTCGGACGCCGTTCGAGCAGGCGCTCGGCGTCGTGCCGTCGATCGGCTGGTCCGGCGTCGATCTCTTCTTCGTCCTTTCGGGGTTCCTGATCACCCGCATCCTGCTGCGTGCGAAGGAGAGTCCGCACTACTTCGGGTCTTTCTATGCGCGCCGTGTGCTGCGCATCTTCCCGCTCTACTACGCGGTGCTCGTCTTCTTCCTCGTGCTCGTTCCGCGCATTCCGCTCTTCGAAGCCGCCAACGACTTCTGGCATCCCGGCGCCGCGCGCGAGGGGATCTGGTACTGGCTCTATCTGACCAACCTGCAGATCGCGCGGCTCGGTGTCTGGCAGCACCAGACGCTCGACATCACGTGGTCGCTCGCGATCGAGGAGCACTTCTATCTGATCTGGCCGCTCGTGGTGCGACGCGTATCCGAACGTCGCCTGCTCGTGGTCTGCGCTGCACTCTTCGTCGGCGCGTTCGCGCTGCGCGTCTGGCTCGTCGCGAGCGACGCTTCGCCGCTGATCGCGTACACCGCGACGCCCGCCCGTTTCGACACGCTCGCGGCCGGTGCGCTGCTCGCCTTGCTGGCGCGGCGCGAGGGCGGTCTCGCGCGCTACGCACGGCTGTCGCGTGCGCTCCTCTGCGGAGCGGCGTTCCTCTTCGCGGCGCTCTACGCGTGGATCCGGTCGGCCGGCGCACCGCCCGTCGTGGCCCCGGGCGTACGCGACTGGGAGGCCGCGACGGTGCACCTGCTCTCGTTCCTGCGCGACCCTTGGATGCAGACCGCCGGCTATTCGCTGCTCTGCGTCGCATACGCGGCGCTGCTCGTGGTCGTCGTGACGGCGCCGGCGGGCGCCTGGATCGGGCGCGCGTTCGAGTGGCGCGCGCTGCGCCGGATCGGCGAGGTGAGCTACGCGATGTACCTTTTCCACGTCTTCATCGCGCTGCTGACGCTCTCGTTCTTCACGCCCGGCTTCTACCCGGATCACTACGTGCTCGCGCAGATCGCTTACTGGGGGATCGTGTTCGGCGTGACGTACGGGCTCGCGCGCGCGTCGTGGGCGCTCTTCGAGGCGCCGATCCTGCGGCTGAAGGCACGCTTTTCGTATTGATGGGGCTCGCCGCTCGCCTTTGGCTCGCTACGCGGGAAGTGGGAGATGAGACTCCGGTCGGGCTTCTTCATTTGGCGACCGCGAGCCTTATGGATCTCGCCGCTCGCCGTTGGCTCGCTACGCGGGAATCGTGGGGTTTTCGAGGTTTCCGGCTCGGCTGCTAGGGAGTAGGAGCAGCTTGCCGGTGGTTTCGCGGGCTTCGAGGGCGCGGTGGGCGTCGGCGGCGCGGGCGAGCGGGAAGCGCGCGCCGATGCGCACGTGCAGCGATCCGTCGGCGACGGCGCCGAGCACCGCGCCGGCGCGCATCGTGAGCTCTTCGCGCGTCGCGACGAAGTGCGCGAGCGACGGACGGGTCACGAGCAGCGAACCGCCCGCGTTCAAGCGCTGCAGGTCGAAGGGCGGCACGGGGCCGCTCGCCTGGCCGAAGATCGCGAGCAGTCCGCGCGGGCGCAGGCTCGCGAGACTCCCGTCGAAGGTGTCGCGGCCGACGCCGTCGTAGACCACGTCGACGCCGCGACCGCCCGTGGCTTCGCGCGCGGTCGCGACGAAGTCCGCTGCGTCGTAGCGCACCACGACGTCCGCCCCCGCTTCGCGCACGAGCGCCGCCTTTTCCGCGCTGCCGCAGGTCCCGATCACGTGAAGGCCGGCGCGCTTCGCGATCTGCACGAGCAACAGACCCGTGCCGCCGGCTGCCGCGTGCACGAGCGCCCAGTCGCCGCGCTCCGGCGTGCGGATCGCGTGGACGAGATAGTGCGCGGTCATGCCCTGCAGCATGGCGGCCGCGGCGATTTCGTCGGTGACGCCGTCCGGCACGCGCACGATGGAAGCGGCGGGCGCGACGACCGCCTGCGCATACGAGCCCGGCGCCGAAGCCCACGCGACGCGGTCGCCGACGGCGAAGCCGTCGACGCCCGTCCCGATCGCCTCGACGCGGCCTGCGCCTTCGAGGCCCGCGACGAACGGCAGCGGTCGCGGATACAGACCCGTGCGGAAGTAGACGTCGATGAAGTTCACGCCCGCGGCGGCGACGCGGATGCGGATCTGTCCGGGACCCGGCGCACCCGGATCGCGCTCCGCGAGCGCGAGCACTTCGGGACCGCCGATTCGTTCGATCAGGATGGCGTGCGGCATTCGAGCAGCGTAGCGATGCGTCGCGCCGGCGATGCGGAAATCGCGCGGCCTGCGCGGGCGTGCGCGGATCGCCCCGCCGACGCTACGCGCTCGGCGAGATCGCGGGCCAGCGTCCGCCGCGACTGCCCTGCATCAGGCGTCGCACGTAGCCGGGAATCCCCGAGAGCTGCGTCGCGAGCATGTCGATCGAGGCGTCGTCGTTGATGCCGAAGGACTTGAGCCGGTACGGGTCGCTGCCCGCGTGCGTCCAGCCGAGATCCACGGTGCGTGCCGACGCGAAGCCGGCGCGCCGCGCGAACTCCGCCTCGCGGTCGCGGTAGTCGCCG
>JALOQG010000440.1 GCA_025453505.1 Myxococcota bacterium
TCATTCGGTCACCCAGTCGCGCGAGCGCTCGACCGCGCGCTGCCAGCCGCGGTAGAGCGCGTCGCGGCGGGCGGCGTCGAGGACGGGCGTGAAGCGCGTCGCGCCGCGCGTGGTGACCGATTCGAGTTCGCGGCGGTCACGCCAGAATCCGACGGCGAGCCCCGCGAGCGCCGCGGCGCCGAACGCGGTGACCTCGAGCATGCCCGGCCGCTCGACGGTGGCGCCGAGCACGTCGGCCTGCAGCTGCATCAGGAAGTCGTTGCGACACGCGCCGCCGTCCACGCGCAGCACCGAGAGCGCGAGGTCCGCGTCCTGCGCCATGCACTCGACGACGTCGCGCGTCTGGTAGGCGATCGACTCGAGAGTGGCGCGGATCACGTGCTCGCGGGTGGTGCCGCGCGTGATGCCGACGATGGCGCCGCGCGCGCGCTCGTCCCAGTACGGCGCGCCCAGCCCGACGAAGGCCGGCACCATGTACACGCCGCCGCTGTCGGAAACGGAGCGTGCCGCCGCCTCGGTCTCGGCGCCGTCCGCGACGATGCGCAGGCCGTCGCGCAGCCACTGCACCGCGGCGCCCGCCACGAAGACGCTGCCCTCGAGCGCGTACTCGACGGTGCCACCGATGCCCCAGGCGATCGTCGTCAGCAGGCCCGTCGTCGAGGGACGCGGGCGCGTGCCGGTGTTGAGCAGCAGGAAGCAGCCCGTACCGTAGGTGTTCTTCGCGCGGCCGGGCTCGAAGCAACCCTGTCCGAAGAGCGCGGCCTGCTGGTCGCCCGCCATGCCGGCGATCGGGATCGCGCGGCCGAACCACTCCGGATCGCTCTCGCCGAGGATCCCGCTCGACTCGCGCACTTCCGGCAGCACCTCGCGCGGCACGCGCAGCGCGTCGAGCAGGAGCTGGTTCCATTCGCAGCGGTGGATGTCGTAGAGCATCGTGCGCGACGCGTTCGAGTACTCGGTCGCGTGCACGCGGCCCTTCGTCAGCTTGTGCAGGATCCAGGAATCGATCGTCCCGAACGCCAGCTCGCCGCGTTCGGCGCGCGCCTGCGCGCCGGGCACCGCGTCGAGGATGAAACGCACCTTGGTGCCGGAGAAGTACGCGTCCACGACGAGACCGGTACGGGCGCGCACCTCCGGCTCGAGGCCGTCCGCGCGCAGGCGATCGCAGATCGGCGCCGTCTGGCGCGACTGCCACACGATCGCGCGGTGGATCGGCTCGCCGGTCGCGCGGTCCCAGACCACCGTCGTCTCGCGCTGGTTCGTGATGCCGATCGCCGCGACGTCGGCGGCGGTCACGCCGCTCTTCGCGAGCACCCCGCGCGCCGCGCGCAGCTGCGAATCCCAGATCTCGGCGGGATCGTGCTCGACCCAGCCCGGCTTCGGGAAGTGCTGCGGGAACTCGAATTGCGCTTCCGCCGCGACGCTGCCGTCGTGGTCGAAGAGGATCGCGCGCGACGAGGTCGTGCCCTGATCGAGGGCCAGGATGAAGCGGCTCACGCGGCGCCTCCCGAATCGATCGCGAAGAGAGCCGCCACGAACTCCTCGGCGGAAAAGTCGCGCAGGTCGTCGGCCGTCTCGCCGACGCCGACGTAGCGGACGGGGATCCCGAACTCGTCCGCGAGGCCGATCAGGACGCCGCCCTTCGCCGTGCCGTCGAGCTTGGTGAGGACGAGCCCCGTGACGCCCGCGGCCTCGGTGAAGACGCGCGCCTGCGAGATCGCGTTCTGGCCGGTGTTCGCGTCGAGCACCAGCAGCACCTCGTGCGGGGCGCCGGGGCAGTCGCGGCCGATCACGCGCACGATCTTGCGCAGCTCTTCGATCAGCGGCGCCTTGGTCTGGAGACGCCCCGCGGTGTCGATGATCGCGACGTCGGCGCCGCGGGCGGTCGCGGCCTTCACGGTGTCGAAGGCGACGGCCGCGGGATCCCCGCCGGCCTGCCCCTTCACCACTTCGCAACCCACCCGCTGGCCCCAGACCTCGAGCTGTTCGATCGCGGCGGCGCGGAAGGTGTCGCCCGCACCGAGTACCACGTGATTGCCCGCCGCCGCATAGCGCGCGGCCAGTTTGCCGATCGTCGTCGTCTTGCCGGAGCCGTTGACGCCGAGCACGAGTACGACGTGCGGCTTGTTCGCTGCATCCGGAAGCGTCGGCTCGACGCGCCGCAGCTTCTCGAGCACCGCATCGCGCAGCGCGGCACGCACCTGATCGGCGTCGCCGCCGGTCGCACGGCTGCGCACCGAGGCGAGCAGGCTTTCGGCCGTCTTCACGCCGAGGTCGGCGCTGAAAAGCAGCGCTTCGAGTTCCTCGAGCACGTTCGCGTCGAGTGCGCGCCCGCCGACCAGCGAGCCGATGCGACCGACGAACGCGTCGCGCGTCCGCGCGAGCCGGTCGAAGAGACGGAACTTCGGCTTCGGCGGCGGCTCGGGCACTGGAGCCGGCGCGATCTCCGGCGCCGGCGCGGGCGCAGGAATGCCTGCGGGCGCGGGCGGTTCGACGCGCGGAGGGAGTGCCGGCTCGAGCGGCGGAGCGGGCGTGGAAACCGGCTCGGGCGCGATCGCGATGGCGTCGGGAGCGGCTTCGGGCAGCGGCGTAGCAGCACGCTCCGGCACCGCTTCGGCGGCGGTCTCGGGAAGCAGCGGCTCCGGCCGGCGGCGGTCGAGCGCGAAGGCGATCGCGGCGAAGAGCGCGACGCCGCCCACCAGCACCGCGATCCACAGCGACGGGTTCGCCTGCAGCGATGCGGACAGCGAATCGAAGAGCGAGGAGAAGCTCGGCATGGGGCGGGGAGTGTTAGCTCGGCGGCGCGCCCGCGGCACGCGCTCGGAGCCGCTGCACCGCCGCGAGGCGCTCGCGCAGCTGCGGCCGCTCGGGTGCGACCTCGACCGCGCGCCGCAGTGCGG
>JALOQG010000066.1 GCA_025453505.1 Myxococcota bacterium
GCTCGAGCAGGCGGCCGTCTGGTACCCGGTCGCGATCGGCGCCGCGACCGCATTGCCGGTCTTCGGCGCCGCACGCGTACTCGCCGGCCCGGGCACCGCGCTCTTCGCGGCCGCCGTCGCCATCTTGCTCCCGATCGGTGTCGGCTACTCCGAGATCGCCAATGCCGACCATCACTGCAGCGTCGCCTTCTTCGGAGCCGTGTGGCTGTGGGGCGCGTTGCTGGCGCTGCGCACGCTGCCCCCGCCGCCGCGCCGCGCCGCGCAGATCGTGATCGCGATCGGCCGCCTCGGCGTCGTCTTCACGTGGCCCGGCTCGACGCTCTACCTCCTGCTCGCGGACGGCGCCTGGGTCGGCGTCGCGATCCTGCGCGGCCGGCGGACGGTACTGCGCGACGCCGCGCTCGGACTCGGCGCCAGCGCGTGCATCGCGGCCGCCGTCGTGCCGCAGCTCGGACCGCCCGTCGGCGGCTGGTACTCGACGCTCGCGCTCTCGTTCCTGCAGCCGGCCGCGATGCTCGCGCTCGCGATCGTGGCGTTCGTCTCCGAACGTCTCGAGGCCCGCGCGCCGGATCGCGGCGCCACGCGACGCGCAGTGCGCGCGTTCGCCGTCTCCGCGGCGGTCGGCGCCCTGCTGCTCGCCCTGCCCGGTCTGCTCGCCTCGTTGCGCGAAGCGGCCGGCTTCGTCGGCAAGGGCGACGTCTGGGCGGCGCTGAACGCGGAGCAGCGACCCCTCGTCGGCACGAGCGGGGCCGGAGGCCTGCTGCGGCCGTTGCGATTCTACGGCGGCTTCGGTTTCGCCATTCCGCTGGTGCCGATCGGCGCGCTGCTCTGGGCCCGCGATGCCCGACACCGGGACGCGTCCCTGGCGCTGGCGATCTGGACCGCCGGCTTCGGCGCGCTCGCGGTCTCGCAGCTCCGCTACGGCAGCGACTTCGCTCCGTCCGCCGCGGTCGGCTTCGCGCTGCTCGTCACGCTGGCCGGGCGCCCCTTCGCGCGGCCGCGCCACGCGCGCATCGCGGTGACCGTCGCCGCGCTGCTCGGCCTGCTCCCGCTCGTCGAGCGGTACGCGTTGCAGGCGCGTGCGGCCGTCGCGACGAGCCGTGCCCGTGCGCCGCTCGAGGATCCGCTCCTCGCGACCGCGGGCGGAACGCTGACTCGCTTCGCCGAGGAAGTGCGGCGCACGACGCCGGAGACGGACGGCTACTTCGATTCGACGGCCCGACCCGCCTATGCAGTCCTCTCCCCTGCGAACATCGGACACCTGCTGCACTACGTCGCACGGCGCGCGACGCCTTCCGACAACTTCGGGCCCTACTCGGGATCGCGTCACTTCCTGCTCGCCCAGCGCTTCTTTCACGTGCGGTCGGAGCAGCGTGCTGCGGCGATCGCCGACCAGCTCGGCGCGCGCTACGCGGTGACGGTCGAGTACGGACCGGCCGTGAACGACGGCACGACGCAACGGCTGCATCGCGAGGACGGACTCGAGCTGCCCGGACAGCCGCGCTGGGAGCTCTTCCGGCTGGTGACCGAAGGCCCGCGCGGCGGCCGGCCCCTCACGGACCTCTACGGCGGAGTCGCCGTGCCGGGCATCGCCCCCTACAAGCTCTTCGAGCGCGTCGCGGGGGCGCAGCTCGAGATCGAGGCGGAACCCGGAACGCCCGTCGAGGCGTTCGTCGACGTCGCGACGCCGTTCGGCCGCACCTTCCGCTACGTCGCGCGGGCCGACACGGCGGACGATGGCGTTGCACGCATGCGCGTTCCGTACGCGAGCGACCCCTCGACGCCCGTGCGCGTGGGCCGTTGGCGCGTGCGCGCGGGGGGCGCGACGTTCGACGTCGCCGTGCCCGAGGAGGCCGTACTTCGCGGTGAGAGCGTGCGGGTCGGCGCCGCGGAGAAGATCCGATGAAGGCGCGCGGCGCGCTCGTGAACGGGCTTCTCGCGCTCGCTTCGCTCGCGATCTTCGCGGGCGTGGCGGAGGTCACCGCGCGCGTCGTCGACCTGCGGCCCGCGAGCGGTGCGGCGCTCGCGAATCCACCCTGGATGGGAGATCGCCGCCTGCTGCGCAGCGACTACCGCGACGAGATGGAAAAGACGGGCGTGCTGGCGCGCTACTACGACCTCTACGAATGGGACCGCTTCTTGTTCTACCGGCTGCGCGCGGACGCGAGCGTCGAGCTGCTCGACCCGTTCGCGCCGGCGGCCACGCGCGAGCGTTCGCGTTGGAGCGTCCACACCAACGAGCGTGGCTTCCGCACGCGCGACTTCCCCGACCGTAAGACGCCGGGCACGCGGCGCATCGCCGTGCTCGGCGACTCTTCGACCTTCGGCTGGGGCGTCGAGGAGTTCCAGGCCTATCCCCAGCGGCTCGGCGACGCGCTGGCGAAGCGCTGGAACGTCGATCGGGAGCGCGTCGAGGTGCTGAACCTCGGCGTGCCCGGCTACTCGACCTTCCAGGGCCGCATCCTGCTCGAGCGGCGTGCGCTCGCACTCGAGCCCGACGCCATCGTGTGGAGCTATCTCTCGAACGACGGCGCCCTGACAGGCGTCTCCGACCAGACGATCTACGCGCAGCGGGTCGGACCGACCGGCGCGTTGCTCGCAGCGCTGCATCGCAGCCGCGC
The DNA here is from genome assembly GCA_025453505.1 of Myxococcota bacterium. Classification (GTDB taxonomy): domain Bacteria; phylum Myxococcota_A; class UBA9160; order UBA9160; family PR03; genus PR03. The sequence continues at coordinate 2,622 of JALOQG010000066.1, forward strand.
CTACGAGACGCTCGAGGCCTGGATCACGGTGGCGCGCCGCCGCCTCGATCCGCCGGCCGAACCGGATCCGCGCGACGCCGCGCAGCGCAACGTCGCGAGCTACGACGTCGCCGCCGCGAACGTGCGCGCCGTGGTCGAACGGACGCGCGCCGCGGGCATCCCGCTCGTCCTGCTCGGGCACTGCACGCGCGGCCGCCCCGCGAAGGTGCTGGCGGAAGTCGCGAACGCGACGGGAACTCCGCATCTCGACGCGACCCGCCTGCTCGAGCAGAAGGTGCCCGCGCTGCTCGGAGAAGAGCGCTTCGCGGCGCATCGCAACGCGACACGCGAACGCTACGGGCCCGAGCTCGACGCGAACCCGACCTGGCTCGCCTTCCTGCCGGATCGCTGCCACCCGAATGCGCTGGGACACCAGTTCGTCGCCGATGCCCTCGCGGACGTCGTCGCGGGCATCGTCACGGAGCCGAGCCGATGAACGACGTTTCCCGTCCCGCTGGCTGGGGCGCGCTGCTCGCGTGCTTCTTCCTCTCCGGCTTCGCCGCGCTGCTCTATCAGACGGCGTGGACCCGCGAGTTCGGTGCCGTCTTCGGCACGTCGGAGCTGGCCGTCGCGACCGTGCTCGCCGCCTACATGGGCGGCCTCGCCGCCGGAGCGGCGCTGGCGGGCCGCTTCGCGATGCGCGTCGCTCGCCCCGTTCTGGTGTACGGCCTGCTCGAGCTCGGCATCGCGCTCGCCGCGCTCGCGGTACCGCTCGCGATCCGCGCCGCGACCGCGCTCCAGATCGCGCTGCTCGGCGGGCGCGAGCTGCCGGCCGACTCCGGCGGTCTCGCCAGCGCGCTCTTCTACCTCGCGTGCGCCTTCGCGATCCTGCTGGTGCCGACCACGTTCATGGGCGCGACGTTGCCGCTGCTCGCGCGCCACGCCGTGCGCAGCGACCGCGAAGTCGGTCCGCGCATCGGCACGCTCTACGCCGTCAACACGGCGGGCGCGATCGGCGGCACGCTCGTGTGCGGCTTCGTGCTGCTGCCCGCGCTCGGGCTGCGCGGCACGGTCTGGGTCGGCGTCGCGCTCAACGCGCTCGTGTTCGCGCTGGCCGTACTCGTCTCGCGCGCCCAGCCGCGCGCGGTCGCCATGGAGCGCGGCGACGCGAACGCCGCGGCAGCCGCCGTCCGCCTCCCGCGCGCGTTCTGGATCCTGCCGCTCGCCCTGCTCTCGGGCGGCGTTTCGTTCGCCTACGAAGTGCTGTGGACGCGACTGCTCGGCCACGTGCTCGGCGGCAGCATCTACGCCTTCGCGACCATGCTGGCGAGCGTGCTCGTCGGCATCGCCGTCGGCGGCGCGATCGGCGCACGCCTCGCGACGAACCCGCGCGCCGGCGCGCGTGGATTCGCGATGGCGCAGGTCGCGACCGCGATCCTCGCGACGCTCGCCTTCTTCGCGATCGACCAGGTGCCCGCCTTCGCGCAGCGCATCGGTGCGGGATCGTCGGGGGGTCTGCTCACCAACGCCGCGCTGGCGATGGCGATCCTCGTCCCGCCGGCGCTCGCGATCGGCACGACCTTCCCGTTCGCGGTGCGCGTGCTCGCGCGCGGACCCGCCGACGCGAGCCCGGCGAGCGCACGCGTCTACGCGTGGAACACCGCCGGCGCGATCAGCGGGTCGATCGCCGCGGGCTTCTTCGTGCTGCCCGCGCTCGGCTATGCCGGGACGCTCGTCGTGGCGGTCGCGACGAACCTCGCGCTGGCGGCGATCGCATCGCTGCTCGCGCCCGGCGCGCGCATCTTCGCGGGCATCGCCGCGGGCGCCGCGCTGCTCGCGATCGCCCGGCCCTCCGAGCCGTGGCGCCTGCTGCGCACTTCGCCGCTCTCGGGGCAAAGCGCGACCGGCGACGTGACGTACTTCGGCGTCGGGCGCGCCGCGACCGTGCTGGTGCTGCGCCGCGAGGGACGTCAGGACCTGCGTACCAACGGCTTGCCCGAGTCGACCCTGCAGCCGCGTGGCTCACGGCCCGGCACGGAACTGGTCGCGGCATGGCTCTCGGTGCTGCCGGCCGCGGCGCGGCCGGAACTCTCGCGCATGCTGATCGTCGGACTCGGCGGCGGACTCGCCGTCGAGTCGGTGCCGGCGAACGTCGGCGCCGTGGACGTGGTCGAACTCGAGCCCGAGGTCGTCCACGCGAACCGGCTCTTCTCGGCATGGCGGCGCGCGGACCCGTTCGCCGATCCGCGCGTCGCGGTACGCACCAACGACGCACGCAGCGCGCTCCTGCTCTCGGACATGCGCTACGACGCGATCGTGTCGCAGCCGTCGCATCCGTGGGGCGCGGGCGCCTCGCATCTCTACACACGTGAGTTCTTCTCGCTCGCGGCGAGCCGGCTCACCGATACGGGCGTCTTCGTGCAGTGGATCGGCCTCTCGTTCGTGGACGAGGACCTGATGCGCAGCCTGCTGGCGACGCTGCAGGACGTCTTCCCGCACGTGCGCGTATACCGACCGAACCCGATGGGCGTGCTCTTCCTGTCGTCGGCGGCGCCTCTCGACGTCGAATCCGCGGTCCTGCGCGCGCTCGGGAAGGCGAGCGGCGATTTCGGGCGCGCGGGCATCGCGGTACCGGAGGACCTCGCGGCCTCGCTCGCGCTCGACGAAGCGGGCTCGCGAGCGCTGGCGCAAGGTGCGCGCATTTCGACCGACGACCGCAACCGGCTCGCGACGCACTCGCCGCGCGTGCTGGCGTCGCCGCTCGGCGTCGCGGGCGCCAACGCGCTCTTCGCCTCGCAGGAGCCGCTGGCGCCCGTGCCTGCGGGCCTCGACGCGACGTACCTCGTGCGCCGCATGGCGGCCGCGGGCCTGGGAGAGCGTGCGCAACGCATCGCCGACGCACAGCGCTCTCCGGTCGCGCGTGCCGAGGCCCGCGCGGCGCTCGCGCTGCAACACGGCCGGACCGAAATCGCCCGCCGCCTCGCAGCCGAAGCCCTGGCGCTCGATCCGGACTCGGTGCGGGCCCTCGAGATCGCGCTCGCGGCCGCCGCTCCCGACACCGAACGAGCGTCGCGCGCGGGCGCGCACGGCGAGACCGCGCGCGCGCTGGCGCAGGCGCGCCTCGCCGCGGCCGAGCGGCGCTGGGACGCGCTCGGGGCGCTCGACGCGGCGCTCGCGGCGATCGACGTCCGCTCGCCGCTGGCGCTCGAGGCCACGCGCCTGCGCGCCCGCTGGCGCCTCGAGTCCGGCGCTGCGGACCGGGCCCGCGAAGGCATGGAGCTGCTCGACGCGCAGAACACGCGCTTCACGGATCGCGGCGAACTTCGGATGCGCGCACAGCTCGCGGCCAACGCCGGAGAGATCCCGGGCGCGCTCGCGACCTGGACGGAGATCGCGAGCGGTGGAACCCCGGCCGAACGCGAAGTGGCCGTGTCGAACGCGTTCGGAATGGCGCGTTCGGCGCCCGCCTCCGCGCTCGACCCCGCCGAGCGCGAGGCCTGGCTGAAGGATCTCGCCGTCCTCGACCGCGCCATCCCGCGCCGCGGCGGGCCAGTCCGGACCGAACGCTAACGCGGCATCTGCCGGACCTGCGCCAGCTCTTCGCGAAGCTGCGCGTCGAGGGGTCCTTCCGCCGCGATCGCACGTTCGAGCGCGGTGATCGCCTCCGCGCGCTCGCGGCGCGCGAGATGCGCGATCGCGAGCGTGCGCAGCTCCATCTGGGTCGGGTGCTCCCGGTCGGAGAGCTTGCTCACCCACCAGCCGGCGATCTCGTTCACCAGCGCGTCGAAACGCGGATCGCCGCGCAGCGGTGCGAGGCCGGGATCGCCCTGGATCTGCTCGAAGCGATTGAAGCCGCGCTCCCATGCGCGGCGCAGGGCGGCGAACGCGGCGTCCGAGTCGCCGGCGAGCGCGGCGCGCTTCGCTTCGAGGATGCTCGCGTTGCGCCCGTCCGGATAATGTGTCGCCGCATCGGCGATCACGCGGGCGGGCGACGCCCAGATCCCGGCGCGCGCGAACGAGTGCACCGCGAACGCCAGCACCAGCGCGCCAGCGCCGATCGCCGCGGCGCGCGGCAGCCAGGCCGGTGGACGAGCCGCGAAGCGCGCGCTCGCGTCGCGCGCCACGAAGAGGACGCCGCCGAGCAGGCCGGGCAGGATGAAGTAGAGATACCGGTCCGCCATCGGGTACAGGAACGGGAAGAGCTGCGAGATCGGGAAGAACGACGCGCCCGCCCAGACCCAGAACGCGATCTCCGGGCTGCGGCGGCGCAGCGCGACGCCGGCGCGGACGGCGATCGCCGTCATCGACGCGGCGCCGGCGAGCCAGACCGGATCGAGCCAGGAGCGGACCGGGGCCGGCTCGTGAAAGGTCGAGACACCGAGCGACGTCGCCGCCATCCAGAAGTAGCGCGCGCCGATCGCGACGCTGGTGCGCAACCGCACGAGCACGTCCTCTGCGACCGGTTCGGCCGCACCGGTGCGCTGATGCGTCGCGAACTCCGCCACGGCGTAGCCCGCCAGCAGCGCGGCCCAGGCGGCGAGCCAGGCGAAGGCGATGCGGCGCTCGCGCGTCCAGTCGAGCAGCATCGCGACGGGCAGCGCGAACGCCGCCGTCGGCTTGGCCAGCAACGCGAAGCCGAAGAGCAGCACGCCCAGCGCCGGGCGTCGCGGATGCGCGAGCAGCGCGGCCATCGAGAGCGCGAAGGCCGCCGGCGTCTTCGCCTGCGAGATCCACGCGACCGCCTCGACGTTGGCGGGGTGCACGAGGAACACCAGCGCCGCGCCGATGCCGACCAGCCGCGACAGACCGGCGCGCACGAAGACGGCCGCGAGCAGCGCCGCGCCGATCGCGTGCAGCAACAGGTGCACCGGCGCGTAGTTGACGACGAACACGGTGGCCGGCGAGCCGGGGTCGAAGATCGCGACGAGATTCTCGAGGCTGAGATCGTGCACGTAGGGATTGGTCGCGACGTAGTGGAGGTCGTCGGAGAGGAACGGTCCGGTGAGCGCCGGCGCGTACACGGCGAGGGCCAGCGCGGCGAAGCCGGCGGCCAGCAGCGCGACCTCGCGCGCCGCGAGCGCACCGCCCTCGGCCCAAGCGGGCCGGCGCTCAGCGCGTCGCTTCGCCATCGGCTCCTCTTCGCGACTCGCGCAAGCGGCGGGCGCGCAGCTCGGCGAGGTCGGCGCGCACGCCCTCGCTGCCCGGGCCCCCCATCGCGACGACCCGTTCCAGCTTCTCGATCGCGAGATCCCACTCGCCGCGCGCCGCGTGCGCGTGACCCCACATGCGCAGCTCGGGCGCCGTCGGCGACGCGCGCTGCGCGACGTGCGAGATCCACACGCCCGCGATCTCCGCGACGACGGCGCGGAACCGCTCGTCGGCGCGCAGCGGCTCGTAGAGCGGATCGCGCTCGAGGTCGATGAAGCGGTCGAAGCCGCGCGCGCTCGCGGCGCGCAGTGCGTCGACGGTCGCCGCGACGTCGCGCTGCGCGGCAGCGGCCTGCGCGCGCAGCAGCAGCGCGGGAAGCCCGTTCGGGAAGTGCGCGGCGGAGTCGCGCGCCAGCGTCGCGTCCGAGCGCCACACCTGCGCGCGTTCGTGGGAGCGCACCGCGAAGAACACCAGCAGCGCGATCGACGCCGCGACGAGCGCGCGCGCAGGCAGCGAACGCGGCGCGCGGGCGAGTCGTTCGAGCGAAGCGCGCGCGGCGAGCAGACCCGCACCGATCAGACCCGGCAGGATGAAGTACAGATACCGGTCGGCGATCGGATACAGGAACGGCAGCACCTGCGAGACGGGCCCGAAGCCGCCGGCGACCCAGCCCCAGAACACGGCCTCCGGCTGACGGCGCACGAGCGTCGCGAGCGAACGCGACGCCATCGCGAGCGTCCCCGCGACGCCGATCACGCACCACGGATCCAGCCAGCTCGCGGGCAGGTCCGGCTGCTGGAAGGCGGAGACACCGCGCGACGTCAGCGCCATCACGAGATAGCGGCCGACGAAGCCGGCCGTCGCGCGCAGGCGCTCCGACGGCGCGAGCGGCGCCGTCGCGAGCTCCGCGTGACCGAGCCGTTGGAACGCCAGCATCTCGGGCAGCAGCGCCAGCCCGAGCGCCAACGTCCAGAGCGCGAGCGTCGCGAGGCGCGCGCGGCGTGCGCGAGCGCCCGTGGGCGCGTCGCACACGATCGCGAGCAGCAGCACGGGCCACGCGAAGGCGGCCTGGATCTTGGTCAGCAGCGCGAGCGCGAAGAGCGCCGTCGCCGCGAGCGGCCGGCGCGGCTCGAGCAGCAGCGCACCCGTCGCGAGCGCGAGCGCGGCAATCGACTTCAGCTGGAAGATCCACGCGACCGCCTCGACGTTGGCGGGATGCAGCAGGAAGAGCGCGCCGCCGAAGAGCGCGGCCACGAAAGGGATCGCGTAGCGCGCGAAGAGCGCGACGAGCAGCGCCGAGGCGACGGCGTGGAGCGCCACGTTCGTGACGTGGTGCCCGAAGGTGTTCGCGCCGAAGAGCTGCCAGGCGCCGGCGTGGAGCAGAAGATGCACCGGCGCGTAGTTCGCGGTGTGCGCGGCGGCGGGACCGGTCGGATCGAGGATCGCGACGAGGTTCGACCCGCCGAGCGAGTGGATCCACGGATTGCCCGAGACGTAGCCGATGTCGTCGGAGACGAAGGCGCCGCGCAGCGCGGGCCCGTAGCTCGCGAACGCGAGCACGCCGAAGCCGAGGATCACCAAAACGATGCGGCGCGCACCCGGTCCCGGTCCGTTCATGGGGCGCCGAGTCTACCGGGATCGGCCGCGCGCGGCGCCGGGTGCGCGCGGCGGGTAGATTCGGGCGCCGCGCGGCGCCCCGCCGCGCGCGGGCTGCGGGAGATCGACGCGCGTGAAAGTCCTGCCCATCGCGGCGACGGCGCTCGGCTTCGCGGCCGTCTCCCTGCTCCTGCACCGGCCGGGCTTCGGCGGACCCTTCATCTCGGACGACGTCCTGTACCTCGAGCACAACCGTGCGCTCGCGCTGCCGCTCCTCGAAGCGATCCGCACCGTCGTGTTCGAGGCGTACTACGTGGTGGGCAACTGGTCGCCCGTGCACCAGCTCTTCCTGCTCGCAGAGTGGCGCGCGTTCGGGACGAACCCGCTTCCCTATCGCATCGTCAACGCGCTGCTGCACGCGGGCGTCGCGCTCGCGATGGTCGCGACCGGCCGGCGCGCCGGTCTCTCGCGCGGCGGCGCGCTCGCGGCCGGCATCCTGTTCCTCGTCCATCCGGTCGCGGCCGAGCCGGTCGGCT
>JALOQG010000441.1 GCA_025453505.1 Myxococcota bacterium
CGTGCCGCGCGTCTGCGTATCGGGGACGCCGCGCGCCCCGAGAGGGCGCGCGAGTGACGGCACGGTGCTTGCTCTGGCTTCCTCCCGGACCGCGTTCCTCCCAGGAGGACCATGCCGACCCCCCGTCCTCGTCCGCGTCTGATCGTGATCGCCGCACTGTTGCTCTCGATCGCTCCGTTCGGCTGCTCGAGCCCCTTCCAGAGCGTTGCGTCGTACTACCTCGGCGCACCGCTCGTGCCCGTGGGCGGGGGCAGCGGCTCGGGCCGCGTGGAAGTGATGCTCGCCACGCTGCTGCGCTCGCTCTACGTCGAGGCCTCCGGCCTGGCACCTCGCGCCGCCCATCGGCTGACGCTCGACGGCGTCGCCGTGGCGAGCTTCGTCACGGACGCAGCCGGCGCCGGCTCCGTCGGCCGCAGCGTTCTCGACTCGGCGCAGGATCCGCGCGGACGGCGCCTCGCGGTCGTCGACGCCAGCGGCAACGAGGTGCTGGTGCTGGCGGACGCGTCGCAGCCCGCGTACCGCTCCGTGGAACTCGCGCCGCTGGCTTCGTTCGCGATGGGCGGCGGCTTCGTCGAGCGCCGCATGCTCGGCGCCCAGCACTCGCTTCGCGTGACGCTCGAAGGCGTCGATCCCGGCTCCTACGACGTGCTCGTGGACGGCGCACCCGCCGGCGTGATCGACGCCACGAGCGGCGCCGGCCATCTGGCGCTCGATCCGTCGGCGATCGGATCCGAGTCCGTCGTCACGGTGCAACGCGCGGGCGTCGATCTCTTCGCGGGCTCGGGCGGCGCCAGCATCTTCGGCATCGACTGGTGCGCGAACGGCCGCACGACGCGCGCCTTCGGCGCGTTCGTAGCGGGCGAGGCCGACGCCAGGCTCTCGACCCGCGTCGATTGCGGGCGGCGCTTCACGGTCGAAGTGCGCGGCGTTCCGGCGGGCTCCTACGACCTGGTCGTCGACGGCGAGCGCCGCGCCGAGATCGCGGTCGGCTCCGACGAGTTCGGCGACACGATCGGCGACATCACGTTCGGCTCGCACGACACGGGCGATACGCGGCTCGACTTCGATCCTTTCGGCGTCTCGTTCGGCATCCAGCAGAGCGGCCAGGCCCTCTTCGTGCTCGGCTCCTTCCGTCCCTGATCGATCGACTTGCGACGCCGCGGTGCATCTCGGATGCTCGCGCCGTGCGCGCGTCCCTCGGCTTCGGCGATCTCGTGTTGTGCGCCGGAAGCGTGCCGGCTTCCGGTCTGCCGGAACGCGTGGCCGCCGCCGCCGAGGCGGGCTTCGCGGGCCTCTCGCTCTTCCCGCACGACTACCGGCGCGCGCGCGAGTCGGGTCTTTCGGACGCGGATCTGCGCGCGCTGCTGCGCGATCACGGGATCGCCGTCGCCGAGATCGATCCGCTGCTCGCGTGGCTGCCCGGCGTGGACGCCGGCGTCGGCGAAGCGGGACGCGCGTTCCTCGAGACCGGCGAGGACGGCTTCTATGCGATCGCCGACGCGCTCGGCGCGCGCTCGATCAACGCGGCGCTCGCCGATCCGCGCGACACGCCGTTCACCGCGATCGCCGACGGCTTCGCGGCCCTCTGCGAGCGCGCGGCGAAGCACGAGCTGCTCGTCACGCTCGAATTCCTCCCCTGGACGCGAATCCGCGATTGCGCGACGGCGGCGGAGATCGTCGCGCGCGCGGGCGCGGCGAACGGCGGCGTGATGCTCGACGCGTGGCATCGGCTGCGCAGCGGCGCGCCGATCACGGCGATCGACGCTGCACGCGTGCGCGGCATCCAGCTCTGCGATGCGCCCGCGGCGGCCGAGCCCGACCCGGTCGAGGAGACACTGCACCGGCGGCTCCTGCCGGGCGAAGGCGAGGCCGAGGTGCCCGCGTTGCTGCGGCATCTCGCGGCGGGCGGCTGCACTGCACCGATCGGCGTCGAGGTGTTCTCGGACGCGCTCGCCGCGGAGCCGCTGCGCGACGTCGCGCGGCGCTGTGCGGCCGCGGCCCGCCACTGTCTCGCGGCGCACTGAGGAGACGCCATGCTCGTCGGCATCCACCACACCGCGATCTCGACGCCCGACGTCGGCCGGCTCGCGGCCTTCTACTGCGACCTCTTCGGCTTCTCCGTCGAGTTCGACTTTCCCTGGGACGAGAGCAATGCGGAGTTCTGCAAGACGCACGCGGCGCCGGAGACGCAGGGGCGCGTGCTGATGCTCGCGCGCGAGGGATCGCGCCTCGAACTCTTCGAGTACGTGAAGCCGGTGCCGCGGCCGGCGGATGGACCGCGGCGCAACGCGGACCACGGCGTCGCGCACTTCTGCTTCGAGGTGAAGGACATCGAGTCGGAATACGCGCGGCTGCGCGCGGCCGGCGTCGCGTTCCTCTCGGAGCCGGTGCCGCAGTCCTACGTCAAGGTCTGCTACGGGCGCGATCCCGACGGCAATCTCTTCGAACTGCTCGAGTTCGGGGACGCCGTCGCTTGAGTATGCCGCCGCCGCAGCCCGACGCGGATCGCCTGTACCGGAGCGCGCGCGCGCTGCTCGGGCTCGCGATGCGCGCCTTCTACCGGCGCACGGTGATCCGCGGCGCGGAGCACGTGCCCGAGAGCGGGCCGCTGATCCTCGCGGCGAACCACCCGGCCGGCGTCGTGGACGCGTTCTCGATGGGACTCGCGACGCCGCGCAAGGTCCACTTCCTCGCGCGCTCGACGATGTTCGACGCACCCTGGCGAGCGCGTCTGCTCGAACGCCTCGGCGTGCTGCCGATCCACCGCCGTCTCGACGCGGCCGAGCGGATGAGCGGCAACGCCGAGATCTTCGAGCGCGGTCACGCGCTGCTCGCCGCGGGCGGCGTGATCGGGATCTTTCCCGAAGGCATCAGCCACGTCG
>JALOQG010000442.1 GCA_025453505.1 Myxococcota bacterium
GAACGGGACCTTGATGCCGTACACGAACTTGTTGACGAAGAGGTGATCGCCGATCAGCAGCGTCGGAAGCATCGACTCCGACGGAATGCGATACGGCTCGATGACGAACGCGCGGATCGAGAGCGCGAGGAGGATCGCGACTGCAAAGGTCCCGAAGTCCTCCCAGAACCTGCGCAGGCCGCTGCGCGGTGCCGCGACGGCCTCCCCCGCGACCTCGCTCAGCCCGGGTCCAGCCGCAGCGCCGCCAGGAAGGCCTCCTGGGGGATCTCGACCTGCCCCACCCGCTTCATCCGCTTCTTTCCTTCCTTCTGCTTCTCCAGGAGCTTGCGCTTGCGGCTGATGTCGCCGCCGTAGCACTTGGCGGTCACGTTCTTGCGCAGCGCCTTCACGGTCGAACGCGCGATCACGCGCGACCCGATCGCCGCCTGGATCGCCACTTCGTACATCTGGCGCGGGATGAATTCCTTGAGCTTGCGCACCAGGTCCGATCCGCGCTGGAACGCCTTGTCGCGGTGCACGATCAGCGAGAGCGCGTCGACCGGCACGGCGTTCACCAGCACGTCGAGCTTCACGAGATCGCCCGGCTGGTAGCCCGCGAGTTCGTAGTCGAAGGAGCCGTAGCCTCGTGTCGCGCTCTTGATGCGGTCGTGGAAGTCGGCGACGACCTCGGCGAGCGGCAGCAGGTAGCGGACCTGAACCCGCGTGCCGTGCTGGGTCATGTCGCGCTGCACGCCGCGACGATCCTGGCAGAGTGCGAGCACGGCGCCGAGATACTCGGACGGCACGTGGATCGTCGCGAGGATCAGCGGCTCCTCGATCGACTCGATGCGCGTCGTGTCCGGCAGGTCGGCCGGGGAGTCGATCTCGATGCTCTCGCCGGTGTTGAAGACCACCCGGTAGCGCACGGTCGGCGTCGTCGAGATCAGGTTCAGCGAGTACTCGCGCTCGAGCCGCTCCTGGATGATCTCGGCGTGCAGGAAGCCAAGGAAGCCGCAGCGGAAACCGAAGCCGAGCGCCGCGCTCGTCTCCGGCTCGTAGCGGAACGACGCGTCGTTCAGCCGCAGCTTCTCCAATGCGGCCTTGAGCGGCGCGTAGTCGTCGGCGTCGACCGGATAGAGTCCCGCGAAGACCATCGGCTTGACTTCGCGGAAGCCGGGCAGCGCCGCGGCCGCCGGCCGGTGCGCGTTCGTGATCGTGTCGCCGATGCGCACGTCGTCGAGCGTCTTGATGCCGGCGATCACGATGCCCACTTCGCCCGTCTCGAGGGCGGCGACGCTGCGCGGGTGCGGGTCGATCAGGTCGAGGTCGTCGACGTCGTGCTCCGAGCCCTTCGCCATCAGCTTCACGCGCTCGTTCTTGGCGATGCGGCCGTCCATCACGCGCACCAGCAGCACGACTCCCACGTAAGGGTCGAACCACGCGTCGAAGATCAGCGCGCGCAGGGGGGCGTTCGGGTCGCCCGACGGCGGCGGCACGCGCTCGACGATGCGTTCGATCAGCGCCTCGATGCCCTGCCCGGTCTTCGCGGACACCAGCAGCACGTCGTCCGCGGGCATGCCGAGGATGTCCTCGATCTCCCGTGCGCGCTCAGCCGGCTCGGCCGACGGCAGGTCGATCTTGTTCAGGATCGGCACGATCTCGAGATTGGCGTCGAGCGCGAGATAGGTGTTCGCGAGCGTCTGCGCCTCGATCCCCTGGGCGGCGTCGACCACGAGCACGGCGCCTTCGCAGGCCTCGAGCGCGCGCGACACCTCGTAGGAGAAGTCGACGTGCCCGGGCGTGTCGATCAGGTTGAGCACGTAGTCCTGGCCATCGCGAGCGCGGTGGTAGATGCGCGCGGTCTGGGCCTTGATCGTGATGCCGCGCTCGCGCTCGAGGTCCATCTTGTCGAGGAACTGGGCGCGCTTCTCGCGGCTGCTGAGCGCCTTCGTCACGTCGAGCAACCGATCGGCCAGCGTGCTCTTGCCGTGGTCGACGTGCGCGATGATGCAGAAGTTGCGGATCCGATCCTGCGGAATCACCTGGGTACACGTTCCTTGTCGAGCGCGTCGCGGAACCATTCATAGGTACGCCGCAGACCGTCCTCGACGGGAACCTGCGGCTCCCAGTCGAGCACGCGCTTGGCGAGCGCGATGTCCGGACGGCGCACCTTCGGATCGTCCGGCGGCAGCCCGCGGAAGACGATCTCGCTCGGGGAATCCGCCAGCCGGATGATCGCGCGAGCCATCTCGAGCAGCGTCATCTCGCGCGGGTTGCCGATGTTCATCGGGCCGACGTAGTCGCTGCGCAGCAGCCGCAGGATGCCCTCGACGAGGTCGTCCACGTAACAGAACGATCGCGTCTGGCTGCCGTCGCCGAACACCGTGATCGGCTCGCCGCGGATCGCCTGCGTCATGAAGTTCGGGATCGCGCGGCCGTCGTGGAGCTGCATGCGCGGACCGAACGTGTTGAAGATGCGCACGATGCGGACGTCGACGCCGTGATGACGGTGGTAGGCCATCGTCATCGCCTCGGCGAAGCGCTTCGCCTCGTCGTAGACGCCGCGGATGCCGATCGGATTGACGCGGCCCCAGTAGCTCTCGGGCTGCGGGTTCACTTCCGGATCGCCGTAACACTCGGACGTGCTGGCGAGCAGGAGGCGCGCGCCCTTGGCCTTGGCGAGACCGAGCGCGCGATGCGTGCCGAGCGATCCGACCTTCAGGATCTCGATCGGCAGCCGCTCGAAATCGGCGGGACTGGCGGGCGACGCGAAGTGGAGCACGACGTCGAGCGGACCGGCGACGTAGAGGAAGTTGGTGACGTCGTAGTGCTCGAACGAGAAGCGCGGATGGCCGAGCAGCGGCTGGATGTTGTCCATGCGCCCGGTCAGGAGGTTGTGGTCT
>JALOQG010000443.1 GCA_025453505.1 Myxococcota bacterium
CTTCGACTTCGTGATGGAGCGCCTCTTCGCCGCGGGCGCGCTCGACGTATCGCTGATGCACCTGCAGATGAAGAAGAACCGCCCGGGCTACGCGATCCGTGCCGTAGCCGCCGGCCGCTCCGAGCACCGCACGCAGCACGTTGGGCAACCCCCCCGAGCGATCGTTGCCCGCGCCGAGCCCGATCGCCTCGACACGCATCGCCGGCAGCGTGCAGAACTCGTCGACGACCGCACGCACGATAGCGGCACCCGTCGGTGTCACCGTTTCCCATTCGATCCCGGCGGGCACGACCGGCGCGCCGCGCAGCAGCTCGAGCGTGGCCGGCGCCGGCAGCGGCAGCCGTCCGTGTGCGGTCTCGATCGAACCGTGGCCCAGCGGTAGAGGCGAGCACGTCACGCGTTCGATGCCGAGGCGATGCAGGCCGACGGCGGTTCCCGCGACGTCGACGATCGCGTCGATCGCGCCGACCTCGTGGAAGTGCACGCGCTCGACCGGGATCCCGTGCACGCGCGCCTCGGCTTCGGCGAGCGCGCCGAAGATCGCGAGCGCCCGATCGCGCGCGGGCGCGACGAGCTTCGCACGGGAGAGGATGCGTTGGATCTCTTCGTAGGAGCGCCCATGCTCGCCGGGCGCCGGGGCGTGCGAGTGCGCGTGCGGATGCGTGTGATCGGGCAGACCGTGATCGTGATGGTGCGGGTGGCCGCGTGTGTGTGATCGCGCGCGCGCGCGGGCACGCGATGCCGTCGCGCGAGCGAGGCGCGGCCTCGGAGAGCGCGGCTGCGGCACCTGCACGTCCACGTAGAGCGCGTCGAGCGCGCCGCGGCGCACGTTCGTCACCACCAGCTTGAACGGCACGCCGAGCCCGGCGAGATCGGCGTCGAGTACGCGGCGCGGCAGGCCCAGTCCGAGCAGCGCGCCCAGCATCATGTTGCCCGCGATGCCCGAAAAGGCGTCGAGGTGCAACGTCCTCGGATCAGAGGCGGTTGACGAGCGTCGCGACATGGGCGGCTCCGAAGCCGTTGTCGATGTTGACCACGCACACGTTCGAGGCGCAGCTCGTCAGCATGCCGAGCAGCGCCGCGACGCCGCCGAACGAAGCGCCGTAGCCGACGCTCGTCGGCACCGCGATCACCGGTTTGTCCACCATGCCTCCGACCACCGAGGGCAGCGCGCCCTCCATGCCCGCGACCACGATCAGCACGCGCGCCTCGCGCAGCCGCTGCGACGAGGCGAGCAGACGGTGGATCCCGGCGACGCCGACGTCGTGCAGCGTCTCGACGCTGTTGCCGTAGCGCCGCGCGACCGCCGCTGCCTCGGCCGCCACGGGCAGGTCCGAAGTGCCGGCCGAGACGACCAGCACCGTGCCCTTGCCGACGATCGGCGCTTCCGTCGGTCCGAACCAGAGGATCCGCGCGATGGCGTCGTAGCTGCCGTCGCGCAGCGAAGCGATCACACGCTCGGCGGTCACCGGCTCGACGCGGGTGACGAGCACCGACAGACCGGCGTCGCGCTGCGCGGCCACGACCTCCGCGATCTGCTCAGGCGTCTTCCCCGGACCGTACACGACTTCCGGTAGACCCTGTCGCAGCGCGCGATGGGTGTCCACGCGCGCGTGCGGCGTATCGACGAAGGGCATGTGGGCGAGACGCTCGAGCGCCTGCTCCGTCTCCACGTCGCCGCGCCGAACGCTCTCGAGCAGCTCGCGCAGGCGTTCCCGATCCACGAAGGCCGACGCTATCAGAACGGCGCGCGTGCTGCTCCGCCCGGCACCTCGTTCGGGATCCACACGAGCTCGACCGTGGCGCGGCCGGCGTCGTCGACCAGATGCGTCTCGATGCACACGCGGCCCGTGGCGCGCGCGCGCCACGCCGCGAGCGCAGGGCCGGTGGCTTCGAAGACGAGACTGGGCAGTGAAGGAAGCACGCGCGATCCGACCAGGTCCGCGACCGCCGACAGCGCGTGCGACGCGAGGATGTTGCCGACTTCGCGCAGCGCCGACTCTGCGTGCGCGCCGGTCTCGTCGTCGCCGACGAGCTCGGCGACGAGCGCCGCGCGCGCGGCGCCGGGCAGCCGCAGCACGAGCGCGCCACCGAGAGCGCCCTGCACTTCGAAGAAGATCCACGCGTCGCCGCCGTCCGGGCCGTCGATCGCGGGGGCCGCGGCGCCCATGCGCAGGCGCGGCACGGACATGCGGATCGGCCGCTTGACGAGGCGCGCGAGCGCCGTGGCGGCGTGACCGGCGCCGACGTTGGCCAGCTCGCAGAGCCGATCGAGCTCGTCTCCGACGTCGTGCAGGGTGGCGGCGGCAGCGGGATCCATCGCGGCGATGCTCCTCACGGAAGCTGGTTCAGGTCGAGCAGGAACACGGGGCGGCCGTCGCCGAGCACGGTGTGTCCCGCGAGCACGCGCAGCCCCGCCAGCAGCAGCGGCAGCGGCTTCACGTAGATGTCCTGTTGTCCGGCGAGCCTGCCGACGCGCAGCGCGACGCGTTCCCCGCGCACGTCGGCGATCACCAGTTGCACGGCTTGCGCGGGCACGGGATCCCAGCCGAGGCGCGACGCGAGATCCAGGACCAGCACCGGCTCGTCGTCGAGCAGCGCGAACGAATCGCCGCCCGACGCCTCGATCGCCGCGGGATCGATCTCGACGACGCGCTCGACCTTCGAGATCGGCACCGCCACCAGCTCGCGCCCGAGCTCGACGAGCAACACGCGCTGCACGGCCGCTGCGATCGGAACGCGCAGGACGGCGGTCGTGCCGGCGCCCGCGCGGGTCTCGAGCGTGACGCGTCCGCCCAGCGCTTCGAGCGTCGCGCGCACCGCGTCCATGCCGACGCCGCGGCCCGAGATGTCGCTGACGGCGCGCGCCGTCGAAAGACCCG
>JALOQG010000067.1 GCA_025453505.1 Myxococcota bacterium
GCCCAGACCCGCGACTACATCACTGGCCGCTTCGGCTGAATCCCCCTCCGCGTCACGCGATCTTCACGCATCCGACTCCGTCCGTTCCCCTGCATCCCGGATCTTTCATGCGCTCGCCACCGATTCGACGCGAATGTGTCGACGGCGCCCGAGCGAGATCGTAGGGTCGCACGCGGACGCGCCGGAAGACTCCGGCGCTCCACGGAGGGGATGGGATGTCGGGACGGATCGCAGTGGCTTGTCTGTTGGCCGGCCTCGCCTGGCTGGCGCCGTTCGCGCCGGCGGTGGCGTCGGATCGCGTCGCTCGCGCGCTGCTCGAGGCGCTCAAGGCAAACGGCACGATCGACGCGAAGCAGTACGAGGACCTCAGTCGCCTGGTCGAAGACGAGGCGGCAGCGGAGGCCCAGGAGGCCGCGGCCACGCCGGCGGTCGCCGCGCCCAGACCCGGCGCGCTCGACGTCTTCTGGAACCAGGGCATCCGGCTCGAAAGCGCCGACGGCGCCTTCAAGCTCCGCATCGGCGGCCGGCTCCAGAACGACTGGGGCGTACTCTCCCCCGATCAGGACCTGCGCGAGGAGCTGCCGAACGAGGCCGGCCAGGGCAGCGGCACCGATTGGCGGCGCGCGCGGCTCGCGCTCTCCGGATCGATCTACGAACGGATCGGCACCAAGCTCGAGTTCGACTTCGTCGGCGGTGATGCCAGCCTGCGCGACGCCTACATCGAGCTGATGAAACTCCCCTACGTCGGGACCTTCCGCGTCGGCCACTACAAGGAACCGATGTCGCTCGACGAGCTGACCAGCGACTCCTACACGATGTTCATCGAGCGCTCGGTGATGAACGCCTTCGCGCCGAGCCGCAATACGGGCTTCATGCTGCAGAACGCGCCGCTCGAGCAGCGCATGACGTGGGCGTTCGGCGCCTTCCGCGCGACCGACGACACGACCGGCAACGGCTTCAGCGACGACGGCACCTACAATCTGACCGGACGCGTCACGGGGCTTCCCTGGTACGAGAACGACGGCACGCACCTTCTCCACCTCGGCGTGTCGGTGACGCAGAAGTTCCTGGACCAGACCTCGGCGCGCATCCGCCAGCGGCCCGAGGTGCGTCTCGGCAATCCCTTCTTCGTCGACACCGGCTCGATCGAGGCCGACGGCGCGCAGGTCGTGAATCCGGAGCTCGCGCTGGTCTACGGCCCCTTCTCGTTCCAGGCCGAGTACGCGCACACCTTCTTGCAGGCGAACGACACGCCCGACCCCGACTTCTACGGGCTCTACGCGCAGGCGAGCTGGTTCCTGACCGGCGAGAGCCGCCCCTACAAGACGAGCGAAGGCATCTTCGACCGCGTCGCGCCGGAGCGGAACTTCGACTTGAAGGGCGGGCTGGGCGCGTGGGAGCTGGCGCTGCGCTACTCGCGCCTCGACCTCGACGACGCAGACATCGAAGGCGGCCAGCTCGATGACGGCACGGTCGGCCTCAACTGGTACTTGAACCCGAACGTGAAGACGAGCTTCAACTACGTGGCGGCGAAGCTGAACGGCGTCGGCTGGACCAATCAGTTCGTGACGCGCTTCCAGATCGACTTTTGAGCGGTCGATACGGCCCGATCTCGGATCCGGTTCTCTACGATCTCGGATCTAATCGGCATCGTCCTGCGGCGTTTCTGCGGCACAGGGCAGCTCGATCCAGAAGCAGGAGCCGCGTCCGAGCTGACTCTCGACGCCGATCTGCCCGCCCATCGCCTGGAGCCAGTGCTTCACGATGGCGAGGCCGAGACCGGTGCCGCCGAGCGCGCGCGAACGGCCGGGGTCCACGCGGTAGAAACGCTCGAATATGCGCGGCAGGTCCTTGCGCGGGATGCCGATGCCGGTGTCTTCGATCTCGACGCGCAGCCGCTCGTCCGCCGCCGGCCGGATTCGCACCGCGACCTCGCCGCCGCGTGGCGTGTACTTGATCGCGTTGTCGAGCAGGTTCATCAACACGTGCTCGAGCGCGCGCCGATCGACCCGAGCGAAGCCGCGCCCTTCGGTCGCGACGGACGCCGTCAGCTCGCCGCTGCGCAGGCGCGGATCGAGTTCGCGCAGCAGGCGCTGCACGAGGTCGGCGACGGCGACGGGCTCGGGCGCGAGCGGCACGCTGCCGCTCTCGATGCGCGAGAGCTCGAGAAGATCCTCGACGAGTTCGCCGAGGCGCCGCGCGTTGCCGAGGATCGCCTCGACCGCGTGCTTGGCGCCCGGTTCGGGTAGTTCGGCGTCCGCGAGCCGCTCCGCGAAACCGCGGATCGCGGTCAGCGGCGTCTTCAGCTCGTGGGAGGCATTGGCGACGAAGTCGCGGCGCACCGATTCGATGCGCCGCAGATCGGTGACGTCGCGGAACACCGCGACCGCGCCGACGCGCGCTTCGCGGTTCGGGAACGGCGCGACGCTGAAGCGCAGATGCCGCTCCGGCTGCGGCCCGATCGCGACCTCGCGCACCTGCGCCTCGCCGTCGCGGAGCGCGGCTTCGATCGCGGCCACGATCGGCGCCTGGCGCACCGCCTCGAGCAGCGAACGCCCCTCGAGCGCCGCGGGCGCACTGAAGAGGTCGCGCACGCGCGGGTTCGCGAGCAGCACGCGCTCGCCGACGTCGACGACGAGGACGCCTTCGTCCATCGCGGTGATCACGGCCTCGAGCCGGCCGCGCTGCGTCTCGCTGGCCTGCACGCGAGCTTCGAGGCCGGCCGCGTGTTCGGCGAGGCGGCGCGCCTCCCGGTCGCGACGGGACTCCGCGGCCGACACGAAGCGCTGCGCGACCAGGGCTGCGACGGCGGACGCGGCGAACGTCGCGAGCGCGGGGCCGGGGCCTGCTCCCGCCGCGAAGCAGACGACGGCCGCCGTGATCGCGACGACGAGGAGCGCAGCGCTCGCGTTCAAGCTGGACCCGGACACGCCCCGAGGATCGCGCGAAAGCCGCTATTCCGCGAAGCGGTAGCCGACGCCACGGACCGTCTCGATCAGGTCGCCCCCCTTGCCGAGCTTCTCGCGGAGCCGCTTCAGGTGGGTGTCGATCGTGCGCAGCGTGACGGTGACGTCGGAGCCCCAGATCTCGTCGAGCAGGCGCTCGCGCGTCAGGACGCGACCCGGCTTGCGCATCAACGTGGCCAGGAGCTGGAACTCCTTGGCGGTGAGGATCACCTCCTCGCCGTCCACGTGGCAGCGGTGCCGGTCGAGATCGATGCGCACCAGCTCGCGTTCGAGGACGTGTCCTTCCGCCGGCGCGCCGGCGCGCCGGCGCAGCAACGCGCGCACGCGCAGCACCAGCTCGCGCGGGCTGAACGGCTTGGTGACGTAGTCGTCCGCGCCGAGTTCGAAGCCGACGACGCGGTCGACCTCCTCGGACTTCGCCGTCAGCATCAGGACCAGCAGGTCCGCGAGTTCGGGACGGCCTCGCAGCCATCGACACACTTCGGTGCCCGACATGTCGGGCAGCATCAGGTCGAGCACGACCAGATCGGGCGCGGTGCGCTGGAGCTTCTCGAGCGCCTCCCGGCCGCTCGCAGCCGTCTCGACCGCGAAACCGGCTTCGGAGAGCGACAAGCGGACGAGCTCCAGCAGATCGGGCTCGTCGTCCACGGCGAGGATGCGTGCTGTCATCGAGCGGGAGCGTAGGCACCGGCCCGGATGCGCTCCAGTCGTTCGGAGCGCCGTCACGGTTTCGTCGCATTCTCTCCTCTCCCCGGTCATCGGGCAGCGTACGGGGCGCTGGCGTAGAGTGCTCCGATGCGCCCGCTGCCCGTCTCGCGGCCCCGCCGCCCGTCCTTCCACGTCCCGATCCTGCTCTCGATCCTGCTCTCTCCCCTGCCGCCGACACCATCCCGCGCCGCCGAGGACGCGCCGGCCGGCGACGGCAAGACCGCCCGCGAGATCTACGAGAAGGTCCTCGACAACCGTTTCGAACGCTTCCGGCAGAGCGCCCGGCTGGTGTCGGGCAATCGCGCCGACAACGCGCAGGAGTCGCGCATGACGGTGCTCTGGAAGAGCTTCCGCGACGCCGCGGACGAGCCGGTGCGAGGCGTCTACTCGAAGACGCTCGTGCGGTACACGCACCCCTTCGACCTGCGCCATTCCGGCTATCTCGTGATCAACAACGCGGAGCGGAAGGACGACCAGTTCGTCTACCTGAACAGCCGCCGCCGCGTGCGCCGCGTGAACCTGCGTGGCGAAGCGGTGATGGGCAGCGACTTCTCCTTCGAGGACGTGATCCCGCGCGAGATCGAGGACGCCCGCTACGACCGCCTGCCCGACGAGGTGCACGACGGCGTGCCCTCCTACGTGATCGAGATCACGCCGAGCCCCGCGAGCAACTCGGAGTACTCGAAGCTGCGCAGCTGGATCGACAAGCAGCGGCCGATCGTGCTGCGCACGCTCTACTGGGACGAGAACGGCGTGCAGAACAAGGAGCTGAAGGCTCCGGCCGCCGAGTTCCGCGAGCACGCGGGCGTGTGGCTGCCGATGCGCACCGAGATGCGCAATCTCGTGACCGAGAGCTGGAGCCGGCTCCTGATCGAGGACTTCGAGGCGAACCCGCCGCTCGAAGACGGAGAGTTCGACCCGCGCCGCCTCGAATCGCACTGAGCGACGGCGGCACGCTCACAGCACGGCGAGCGAAGCTCCATCGGGCCGGTCACGCGCGCAGGCGCGTGACCAGCGCAGGAAGCAGGAGCACGTCGCCGACGAGGCAGATCCCCATCGTCGCAGCCGAGAGCGCGCCGAATTCGCGCAGCGTCGCGAACTCCGAGAGCGCGATCACGAGGAAGCCGATCGCCAGCATGCCGGCCGTCACCACCATCGGTTCGCCGACCCGCCGGCTCGCCACGAGCGCCGCCGCGTCCGGCGAGAGTCCCGCGTCGCGCTCCTTCCGGTAGCGCACCAGGTAGTGGACGGTGTCGTCGATCGAAATGCCGAGCGCCGTCGACGCGATCAGGCTGGTGGGGAGCGAGAGCGGCGCCGCGCCGAGTCCGAGCAGCCCGAAGAAGAGCACGACCGGCAGCAGGTTCGGGATCAGCGCCAGGACGCCCAGGCGCAGCGACCCGAGCGATACGGCGACGAGCACCAGGATCGAGCCGGCCGCCAACGCGATGCTCTGGAGCTGGGCGCCCGCGATGCCGTCGGCGCTGCGCGCCAGCAGGATCGCGTTGCCCGTCACCTCGCCGGTGATGCCTTCCGGCAACTCTTCGCGCAGCGCGGCCCGCACGTGCGAGACCAGGTCGCGCACCGCCGCCGATCCGACGACACCGGTCCGGATCACCAGGTTCACGGCGCTCTGCGTCGGGTCGGTGAAGCGCGCCATCTCGTCCTTGGGCGCGAGCTGCACCATCTCCATCAC
Source organism: Myxococcota bacterium (assembly GCA_025453505.1). Taxonomy (GTDB): domain Bacteria; phylum Myxococcota_A; class UBA9160; order UBA9160; family PR03; genus PR03. The sequence goes on from JALOQG010000067.1 coordinate 5,368, forward strand.
CGCCGCGCGCGACTCCGGGATGCGCTCTTCCGCCGGATCGCCGCGCTCGATCGCGCGATTCATGACGCGCAGCGTGTCCGCCATCGACGCGGTACGCGACACGTCCGGGATCGCGCCGATGCGTTCCTGCAACCGCTCGAGCGCGTGCAGCGCCGCGGGCTCGCGGAAGGCGCCCTCGCCTTCACCGCGCAGGACCACGAAGATCGGGATCGCGCCCGAGAGCAGGCGATCGACGCTCGCGAAGTCCTGCCGGATCGGCGCGTCTGCGTCGAAGAAGGAGAGATAGTCGGTGTCCACGACGATGCGCGGGATCGCGTAGGCACCGAGCGCGCCGAGCAGCAGCGCGCCGAGCAGCATCCGCTCGCTGCGCCGCACGCTCACGGCCGCAACCGCATCGAGCGCGCGTCCGAGTTCGAGCGAGAAGCGTTCGCTCCAGCGCGCGAGCCACGCGGGCAGCGCCGAGACCTCGCGCCGCGCGGGCAGCAGCGCGAGGGCCGCGGGCAGGCCGGTCGCGCTGAGGAAGGTGACGCAGCCGACGCCGAGCGTCGCGAACGCGCCGAGTTCGATCACCGCGGGCACGTCGCCGGCGAGCAGCGACAGGAATCCGATCTGCGTCGTCGCGCCCGATACGACGATCGGCAGCCACACGTGCCGCAGTGTGCGCTCGGCGAGATCCGCCGCCTCGCCCTCCCCGCGCCGCTCTTCGTCGAAGCGCGCCAGCAGGTGCACGCCGTAGACGCTCCCGATCGCGATCAGCAGCGGCGCCAGCATCGTCGAGAGGATCGTGAGGGGACGGCCGGACGCGGCGATCGCCCCGAAGGTCCACAGCGTCGCGAGCAGCACGTTCGCGAGCGGGAGCACGACGCCACGGCGCGTTCCCGTCGCGAACGCGAGCAGCGCGGCCAGCACCGCGATTGCGAGCGGGATCAGCACCGAGAGATCGCGCACCATGCCGCGGTACACGGCGGCCTTCGCGTGCGGTCGTCCCGCGACGTGGAAGCGCACGCCCGACGTCGCGACGGACGCGAGCAGTGCGTCGATGCGCTCGTCGAGCCGGGACGCGATGAACTCGCGATCGCTCATCTCGCGAAAGCGCACCGCGATGCCCGCGGCGCGACCGTCCGGCGAGATCAGGTTTCGCTGCAGCAATGGATCGCCCATGGCGCGCGCGCGCAGCTCCGCGAGCCCGGCCGGCGTGTCCGGCACGTCGTCCATCAGCGGACCGACGTCGAGCCAGTCCTCTTCGGCTTCGTAACGGAAGGTCACCGCCTGCGTGAGGCTCTGGACGCGGCGCACGCCGTCGAGCCGCGCGATCTCGCCGTGCACGCGTTCGAGGAGCAGCAGGTTCTCGCGCGCGAACAGGTCGCCGTCGAACTCCGCGGCGATCACGAAGATCTCGTCGTCGCCGAACTCGCGGACCGCCTGCTCGTAGATCCCGCGCGCGGGATCGCCGCGCGGGAGCAGCGGTTCGGTGGAAGGATCGAGGTGCACGCGCAGCGCGGGCGGATCGAGCTGGAAGAGCGCGACGCCGGCCGCGAGCGACACGCACGCGACGCCGACCAGCACCGCGACCGGATGCGCGACGACGCGGTGCGCATGGCGGCCGGCCTGCAACGTCGCCAGCAGCAGTGCGAGCCCGACCGCGATCGCGAGGCCGATGACCGGGTCGGACAGACTCTCTTGCATCGCTCCCCGCGTCGGCCCCCGAGATCGGTGGGGCAGCATAGGCCGACTCGGGGCCGGTTGTGCGCGCAGCGGGCGAGGGGCATACTGCTCGGCCGTCACTTGCCGGGGCGTGGCGCAGTTTGGTAGCGCGCTTCGTTCGGGACGAAGAGGTCGCTGGTTCGAATCCAGTCGCCCCGACCAATCAGTGACGTGGGCCTCGGCGCAAGCCGAGGCCCTTTGCTTTTCGGACCCGGCTCGGCGCAAGCCGAGGCCCTTTGCTTTTCGGACCAGGCTCGGCGCAAGCCGAGGCCCTTTGCTTTTCGGACCCGGCTCGGCGCGAGCCGAGGCGCTCTTCGCATCTGCGCCGCTGCACCACGCGGTGTGCGCACGACCGGCAACTCGGCGCGCGCAGCGCCGCCTTCGCGCGGGAAGCACACGCAGCGCGGACGCGCGCGTCGAACGAAGTCCGCAACCCGCGCGCAACGCGGCGACGAATCCGTTGACAAGGGGGGGCGGCCGCTGTCACGATCCGCGCGCCCTTCCGCGGCATGCGCGGTTGCGCTGCTGGAGAGTACCCCCCGCCATGCCCCCGCTGAATCACGCCGAACTCGCGTGGGAGTTCGCCGATCTCTTCGCCGAGTTGGAACCCGATCAGATCAACGAGATCCTCGCGAAGAACGTTCCGCTCGAGACGCTCGATTTCTTCCAGAAGTACGCCGAGACCTTCTCGACCGCGCTGCACATCGAAGGCGACGCCGCGCGCCGCATGCCCAACCTGTTGTTGATGGGCTACCTGCTGCGCGTCCTCGAAGAGCGGCTCATCGACGCCGACGACGGCGACGAGGGCGAGTTCGAGCCCGACGCTTGACCCGCGGCCGGTGACGCGCCCCGTGCAATGGCCCAAGGGCCGCCGGCTCCTGCTGATGCGGCACGGCGAGACGTACGAACCGCGCCTCGACGCTCCGATGCCGGGCGCCGAAGGCGACGCCGTGCTGCCGCTCACCGATCGCGGGCGCGAGAAGCTGCGCGAGGTCGGCGCGTGGATCGAGCGCGTTCCGTTGGAGGCGGCGTTCGCGTCTCCGTTCCTGCGCGCGCAGGACACCGCGCGCATCGTGACCGAGACGCACGGCCTGCCGATCGGAACGCTCGACGCGCTGCGCGAACTGCCGCTCTACGGCCCGCCCGGCTCGACACTGAAGGACGTCGCACAGCGCTACATCCGGCTGATGCAGGATCTCGCCTCGAAGCCGCTCCACGAAGTGCCGCTCGACGGTCCCAAGCCGCTCGGCGTGGTGCTCGACGATGCGCTCGCCGCCATCCACGAGGCGATCGAGAGCGTCTCCGGCACGGCGCTCGTGGTCGCGCACGGCGGCCTCAACCGCTTCCTGCTCGGCCACTGGCTCGGCATGCCGCCCGAGCGCGCGATCGGAATCGAGCAGAACTTCGCGTGCGTCAACGTCGTGGAGTTCGTCGGCAGTGGGCGGCCGTGGGTGCGCACGATCAACGCCACGCTGCACGATCCGCTCAAGCTCGAAGCGCCCGGCGTCTGAACCCGCGCGGGCCGGGGGAATCCGTGTCGAATCCGCTCGAAGAGATCCGCAGCCACCAGGCGCCCGCCCCGATCGGGCCCTACTCGCAGGCCGTCGGCGTCGGCGGCCTCGTGTTCGCGTCGGGGCAGATCCCGCTCGATCCCGCGACGGGGCAGCTGATCGAGGGCGACATCGAGGCGCAGACCGAGCGCGTGATCCAGAACGTGAAGGCGGTGCTCGCAGCGGCCGGCACGTCGCTGGCGCGCGTCGTGAAGACCAGCGTCTTCCTGCAGGACCTCGCCGACTTCGCGCGCATGAACGAGGTCTACGCGCGCCACTTCACGAGCCACCCGCAGCCCGCTCGCTCGACCGTCCAGGTCGCAGCCCTCCCGGCCGGCGCCCGTATAGAAATCGAAGTCATCGCTCTCCGCTGACGCCGAACGCGGAGAGTCTTCGCAGGTTGATCGCGTTGATGCCGAAGTGGGCGACGACCGGGGCGACGAGATTGCCCGTGGCGTCGTAGAGGAAGCCGAGCAGCAGTCCGGCAGCGAGCGAGAAGACGCTCCACGGCAGCAGGTCGCGCCGCGGCACCAGATGGGCGAGCGCGAACACGACGCTGGCCGCGATCCAGCCGATCTCGGGCTGGAGAGCGCCGCGGAAGAGCGCCTCCTCGCCGATCGCGCTGGCCGCGGCGAGCACGACGCACGCGCGCCAGGAGAGCCGTCCGATCAGCGCGGCGAGTGCGCGAGCCAGCTCGCGTCCGATCCGCGTATGACGCGTGAAGGCGTTCGAGCTGAGGATCACGGCCGCAGCGGCGATCGCGCCGGCGAGCGGATCCCGCAGCCAGTCGATCTGCGTCTCGCCCTCGCCGAAGACGAGGCTCTGCCCGCGCACGCCCGCGCGCCAGGCCAGGGCCAGTGCCGTCATGCCTCCGTAGAACCACAGGGAGAGCCGCACCAGCCGCTGCGGACGCGGAGGCGGCACGAGGATGGGCGAGGCGGATTCCAAGAGTTCTCCCCTTCGTTGACGCGAAACCAGGGACGGGTAGGTTGGCCGTTGGCTGGATACGCGCCTCCCCGGAGGGCTCCAGCCGTTTCTTTTGGTCCCCTCGAATCCTGGCGCCCTGGCTGTGTCGTTCTCCCGTCTCTCCTCCCAGGGCGATCCGGACGACAAAACCGGGCGACGAGCCGAGGGAATGGCGGTGAGGCCCAGGGGCCGCGCCGCAGGAGATCCGGCCATGGCCGACCGAG
>JALOQG010000444.1 GCA_025453505.1 Myxococcota bacterium
CCTCGGGCTCGGCGGGGGGAGCGCGGCGCGGATCGTGCGCGCGATCGCGCCGTCCGCGCGCATCGTCGGCGTCGAGTTCGACCGCGACGTCGTCGCCGCCGCGCGCCGCCACTTCGATCTCGACGCGCTGGGGATCGAGATCGTGTGCGACGACGCACGCAGCGTCCTCGCGCGCGAACGGCGCCGCTTCGACCTCGTGATCGAAGACGTGTTCGTCGGGCGCGGTCGCGCCGTGCACAAGCCGGAGTGGCTGCCGACGCCGTTTCTCGCGCTGGCGGCGCGGCGCGTGGCCCCGGACGGCGTGCTCGTCTCCAACAGCATCGACGAGGCACCCGCCGTGTCGCGCGCCATGCGCGTGCTCCGCCCGCACGTGCTCGAGCTGCGCGTCGACGGCTACGACAACCGCATCTTCGCCGGCTCGACGCGGCCGCTCGACGCGCGCGCGCTGCGCGCCGCGATCGCGGCCGAGGGGACGCTCGCGTCTACGCTCGATCGCCTCGCGCTGCGCGGCGTCGCGTCCGCCAGCCGAGCGCCGCGATCGCCGCGAGCGCACCCGCTGCGGCGGCCGGCTCGGGCACGCTGACCGGCACCACTCGCTGATATACGGTCGGCGCGGTGCCCTGTCCGTCGTCCTGATCGCCCGTGTCGGGATCGACCGACGTCGCCGTGACCGACACGTCGTAGCTTCCGGGCGTTCCCGGCAGCGTGACGATGCCGGCGGGCAGCGTGAAGCGGGTGTCGGTGTCGAAGTACGAGCAGTTGCCGCCGGCGCCGTTGTTGTTGGTGCCGCCGCTCGGGAGCGTCACGGTGAAGACGTGCTCGCCACCGCCTCCCGTCGTGTGCGTCGCGGTCGAGTCGATCCCGGGGTCGTAGACGCCGTTCAGAAACGTGTCTGCGTAGGCCTGGTTCGCGTCGATCGCGCGGTGCGGGATCGTGTAGTCGGCGGGCGGGTCGTAGGAGAGGTCGCTGCCGAAGTCGAAGTCCCACTGACCGACCGTCGCGCCGAGTGCGTCGAAGCCCGCGAAGCCGAACGACGCCGGCAGCGTGATCACGATCTGGCGCGTCAAGAGGATCTGGTCGCCGGGGAAGCCCGGGATCGCCATCTCGAAGACGATCGCGGGCGAGGCGCCGGGTGTCGCGAGGTCGACGTCGAGCTGGAACTCGTCTTCGACGTCGGCGAGGTAGGCGGTGCCGCAGGGCCCGCCGGCGAATGCGGCGAGCGCGAAGAAGGACTGCGAATGCTCGCCTGCGCAGGCCATTCCGAGCAGGAAGAGGCCGCCGACCGCGAGCGAGAGGCAGCGATCCGATCGCATGCGAGATCCCCCCTTGATTGCGAATCCAAGCATACGCCGCGCGAGGCTGCGATAGCGTGATCATTCCTTGACCTCGGAGGACCGTTTCATGCAGCTCGGTTCCGGATCGCTCGCCGACCTCGCGCGCTTGCGTCCCTTCCGCCGCGAGCGGCTGTCTTCGTGGGATCGCACCGGCGCGAATCGCGACTTCGTGCTCGTCGCGCCGAGCGCGCGCGTCTCGCTGGGTGCCATCGAGGGCGCCGGCTGCGTGAAGCACATCTGGGTCACCACGATGCCGATCCGGCCCGAAGAGCACGACCTCTGCGGTCTCGTGCTGCGCATGTGGTGGGACGGCGAGGCGTCGCCGAGTGTCGAAGTGCCGCTCGGCGACTTCTTCGGCGTCGGCTTCGGTCTGCGCCGCAACTTCACGTCGCTGCCGCTGCAGATGAGCCCCGAGGACGGCCGCGGCATGAACTGCTGGTTCCCGATGCCGTTCGCCGACGGCGCGCGTTTCGAGATCGAGAACCAGGGCGCCGAGCTGCGCATCTTCTATTTCTACGTCGACTACGAGGCCCATCCGAAGCTCGAGGGCGACCTCGCGCGCTTCCACGCGTCCTGGAACCGCCTGCCGCGCGCCGCCGGAACGACGCGCGAGAAGGGCTACGGAGCCGACGACTACGCGACGATCCAGAAGCGCCTCGCCGGTCCCTGGGCGGAGCCCAACCTCACGGGCGAGAAGAACTACGTGATCCTCGACGCGCGCGGGCGCGGCCAATACGTCGGCTGCGTGCTCAACGTCGACGCCCACGAGCGCCAGCTCAACGACTGGTACGGCGAGGGCGACGACATGATCTTCGTCGACGAGGATCTCGAGGACGCATCGGGCGTGCCGCGCTTTCCGCCGCGCCTGCACGGCACCGGCACCGAGGACTACTTCAACACCGCCTTCTGCCCGACGCAGGAATTCTGCGCGCCGTATCACGGCCTCACCGTCTACAGCGGCACGAAGGAGTGGCCGTGGGGCGGCAAGAACTCGATGTACCGCTTCCACGTCGAGGATCCGATCCGCTTCGAGCGCGCGATCCGCGTGACGATCGAGACCGGCCACGACAACGCGCTCGCGAACGACTACTCGAGCGTCGCGTACTGGTATCAGCAGGGACGCAGCGAGCCGCTGCGCGCGCTGCCGCCGCTCGCCGAGCGGCTGCCGCGCCCGGATCCGCCGGAGCTGCGCCGGTGACGGCGAAGCAGACGCCGCGCAAGAAGTCCCCCGCGAAACGGGCGTCCGGGAGCGCGCGCAAACGCATCACGCCGGCGCGCGAGGCGCGCGGTCTCGCGGCCGGCGACGTCGCGCTCGCGCTCGACGCCGTGGAGGTCGCGCCGTTGGCGGCGGAGATCGCGCGTGCGGGGGGGGCGGCGCTCGGCGCCTACCGCGAGCCGCTCTCCGGCCGGCCGATCCTGCTGGCCGTGTTGCCGCGCGACGCGGTGGAACCGACGCCGTTCCAGCGCGATCTCTCGCCGACGCACGCGAAACGTCTCGCGCAGAAGATCGACGAGGCCG
>JALOQG010000445.1 GCA_025453505.1 Myxococcota bacterium
TAGCGCGCCCTCAGCCACGGCCAGAACGTGGTGTTGCTCGCAGCGCCGATGAAGATCGGCCTCCCCTTGAGATCCTCGATGCTGCTAGCAGGCGGATGTGCGATCAGGGCGACCGGATCGCGCTGAAAGGTTGCGCCGATGGTGACCACCGGCACACCCTCCTCGACGACCTTCATCGTCTGGATGTCGAAGCCCATGAAGATGTCGATCTGACCCGCGGCGAGGAGCTGCAGCCCGTTCACCTGCGGTCCGCCCATCTTGATCGTCACGTCGAGACCGTGCTTGCGGTAGATGCCTTCCGCGACGGCCTGGTAGAAGCCGCCGTGCTCCGCCTGCGCGAGCCAGTTCGTCCCGAACGTCACCTTGTCCAGCGCTTGCGCGAGCGCGGGCGACGCGAGCGTCAGCCACGCGGCAACGCCCCAGAGCCATCTCTTCGTCCATCGCCGGCCCACTCCCATGATCGCCCTCCACGAGTTGATTGCTTCCGCCGCACCGAGCCGCGCGCGAGCCGGCATCGGCGCATCCGCCTCGTTACTCACCGTGCTCAGCCGTCCGGCTCCAGGACGCTCTCGTGCCAGCGGGCGAGGACGAGACGCGACAGCCAAACAGTCGCGGCGAAGAGGCCGATCCCTGCGAGGGTCACGAGCGCGAGCGCCGCGAACATGCGCGGCACGTTGAGCTGGTAGCCCGCCTGGAGGATCTGGTAGGCGAGACCCGCACCCTCTCCCCCGGTTCCCGCGACGAACTCTGCGACCACCGCCCCGATCAACGCGAGACCGCTCGCGACCCGCAGCCCGGCGAAGAAGTAAGGTGCGGCGCTCGGTACGCGCAGCCGGAGCAGCTCCTGGAGCCGCGAGGCCTTGTGCATGCGAAAGAGCGCCGCGAGCCCCGGACTGACGCTCCGGAGCCCGACCGTCGTGTTGGCGATGATCGGGAAGATCGCGACGATGACGGCGCACACCACCAGCGCCGTCTGCGTGTCCTTCACCCAGATGATGATCAGCGGGGCGATGGCGACGATCGGCGTGACCTGGAGCGCGACCGCGTAGGGGAAGAGTGAGAGCTCGATCCAGCGGCTCTGCACGAAGAGGAACGCGAGCAGGATCCCGAGCGTGACCGCGATGGCGAACGCGATCAGCGTCGTGCGCATCGTCACGAGCAGCGACGGCCCGAGGATCGGCCAGTCGGCGTGAAGCGTCCGCAGGACGAGCGACGGGGCCGGGACGATGTAGGGCGGCACCCCCGAGAGGCGTACGGCCAGCTCCCATGCCCCGAGCGCCACCACGGCAACGACGAGCGGCATGACGATGCGCAGGGTGCGCTCCTCGCGCGACGGCCTCATGGGCCTGTCCCGCTCGCGCGCACGAGCATGGCGGAGAGAGCACTACAGTACTCGGCGAAGCGCACCGAGGTCCGGAAGGCGTCGTCCCGCGGGAAAGGCGTGTCGACCACCAGCTCGCCCGCGATCCGACCGGGACGCGCCGAGAGCACGACGACGCGAGTGGACAAGAAGACGGCCTCGTACACGCTGTGGGTGACGAACACCACGGTGAGGTGCCGGCGCTCCCACAGGTCGAGCAGGTCGGCATCGAGGCGCGCACGCGTGATCTCGTCGAGCGCGCCGAACGGCTCGTCCATCAGCAGCAGGTCCGGTCGGGTCGCGAGCGCCCGCGCAATCGACACGCGCATCTGCATGCCACCCGAAAGCTCCCGCGGATAGCTGCGGGCAAAGGCCTCCAGCCCGACGAGCGCCAGCGCCTCGCGCACCGCGGCGTCTGCTGCGACGCGTTCCCGCCGTGCAAGCTCCAGCGGGAGCCGCACGTTCCGCGTCACGCTGGCCCAGGGCATCAGCGTCGGTTCCTGGAAGACGAACGCGACGTGTCTTCCGGGCTCGCCGATGCCCACCGCACCACCGCCCCACCAGCGCACACGGCCAGCGGTCGGCTCCGAGAGGCCGGCCATGATCCGGAGCAGCGTCGACTTGCCACAGCCCGAGGGACCGAGCAGCGTGAGGAACTCGCGCTCCGCCACCGCAAGCGACATCGAGGCGAGCGCGGCGGTCCCGCTCGGATACACCTTCTCGAGCGCGTCGACCGCGACCACGGGGATCGCGGCAGCATCGTTCACCGGGAGGACGGTCTGTTGCACGTGGAAGGCGGGTGCCGGGCCGGAGGGGTACCGCGAACGCAGCCATGCGCGGACTGCACGCAAAGGCGTTCGATCGGGCTCTGGATACTAGCCGAGCGCCTCGCAGCGCGGCGAGTGCGCCCCACCTCGGCGCAAGGGCAGGGCGGACGACTCACCCAACGCGGGAGTATCGCGCCGCCAATCGGCTTGCGCTCTTGCAGAGCAGCGCCCCGCGCGGCGCACGCCATCCTCGCTACACGGCCACCCGCGCGCGGAGCTGCGCCGCCGGTGTGAAGAACGTACGCCGGAAGAGCGAGACCGCGAGCGCCGCCGTCACGGCGTTCGCCGCCGTGAGCATGAACATCACGACGAGCTGGTAGCGGACGGCGAGCGTCGGGTCGGCCCCGGCGAGAATCTGGCCGGTCATCATGCCGGGCAGCGAGACGATCCCCACGACGGCGAGCGCGTTGACCGCCGGGATCATCGCGGCGACGGTCGCCCGCCGCATCGGCTCCGCCGCCGACTGGCCCGGGGTCGCTCCGAGCGCGAGCAGCGCCTCGACCTCGCCGCGTCGCGACTCCATCTCCGACTGGAGCCTCTCGAGCGCGAGCGCGGCGGCGTTCATGGCGTTCGCCACGATCATGCCGAAGAGCGGAATCAGGTAGCGCGGGCTGTACCACGGTTGGACGTGCACGATCACCGTGGTCACGTAGGCCAGGGTGAGC
>JALOQG010000068.1 GCA_025453505.1 Myxococcota bacterium
GACGACAGTCCCGGCGATACCGAGTCGCTGCGCGCCGAGGCGCTGCTCCACGAGCGCGTCTCCGACCCCCTGACTTCGTTCCTCTTCGCGCTGCTCGCGATCCCGCTCGGGCTGCGCGCGGAGCGCACGCGCAGCCTCGCGCTGCCCGCGCTGCAGGGCGTCGCGCTGGTATTCGCGTTCCTGATGGTGCGCGAGTACGGAGGCACGCTGGCGACCGAGGGCGTGACGGCCGCCGCGTCCACGCCGTGGGTGATCCTCGCCGCGTTCACGCTCTACGGCGCGATCACGCTCTGGCGCGTACCGCGCTGAGCACGGCCTACTTCGCCCGGTAGCTCTCGAGCAGCTCGAAGAATTCGTTGTCCGGCGGCAGCACCAGCGTGGTCTGCGAGCCGATCGTCTTGCGGTACGCCTCGAGGCGTCGCAGGAAGCCGTAGAACTCGGGCGCCTGTCCGTGCGCCTCGGCGTAGATGCGCGCCGATTCGGCATCGCCCGCGCCCCGCAGCTCCGACGCCTGGCGCGTCGCCTCGGCCACCGTGACGATCGCGGCGCGATCGGCTTCCGCGCGCACGCGACGGCCTTCCTCGTCGCCCTCGGCGCGGTACTTGCGCGCGAGGCGCTCGCGCTCGGTGCGCATCCGCGCGTAGACGTTCTCTTCGGTGCTGCGCGGCAGCTCGGTGCGATTGATGCGCACGTCGCGCACCTCGATCCCGAAGTTCGTGAGTTCCGCCGCGCTCGCCTCGGTGATCGAATCCATCACCTCGCCGCGCGCCGTCGTCACGACCTCCGCGAAGGTGCGCTTGCCGACTTCCTCGCGCACGTTCGAGCGCGTCACGCGGTCGACCTGGTCGCTGGCCTGCTGGATGCCGGTCGGGAACGAGCGGAAGAACTGCAGCGGATCCCGGATGCGCCACACGACGTAGTGATCGATCACCGGCTGTTCGGCGTCGCGCGTCTGCATCGGGAGCGGCTCGGCGTTGGTGTACAGGAATCGCTTGTCGAAGGTCCGCACCTCCGAGAGGAAGGGCACGCGCAGCGAGAGGCCGGGCTCCGTCTGCACCGAGACCGGCGAGCCGAAGAGCAGCACGATCTTCATCTCGTCTTCGTGCGTGACGACGACGGGACCGATACCGACCTCGCCCGCCCAGATCAACGCGGCGAAGAGCGCCGAGCCCACGAGGCCGACGAAGAGCAGGCGCCTCATCGCACCTCCTCCTTCGCGCGCAGCGCGTCGAGCGGCAGGTACGGCATCACGGACGTGCCGGGCTCGACGATCACGGTGCGCACCTGCGGGAGCACCTCTTCCATCGCCTCGAGGAAGAGGCGCGTGCGCACCACCTCGGGCGCCTTCTGGTACTCGTTCGCGATCGCGCGGAAGCGCGCCGCCTCGCCGGTCGATTCCGCGATGCGCGCGTCGCGGTAGCCGCTCGCCGACTCGATCGCCTCGATCGCTCGTGCGCGCGCCTTGGGAAGCACTTCGTTGGCGTAGCCTTCGGCCTCGTTCACCGCGCGGTTGCGGTCCTGCGTGGCGGCCAGCACGTCGTCGAACGCCGCCCGCACCGCCTCGGGGGGCGACACGTCCTGCAGCTCGATGCCGACCACCTCGAGGCCCGACTCGTAGAGGTCGAGCGACTCCTGGAGCGACTGTTCGCTCTCGCTCTGCACGATGCCGCGCTCTTCGCGCAGCACGCCGTCGATCGAGTGGCGGCCCACGACGCCGCGCACGGACGACTGCGCGGCGTCGCGCAGGATCTCGCGCGGGCTCGCGACCCGGTAGCGCGACTTGAAGGCGTCCTTGATCCGGTACTGCACGACGAAAGCGACGTGGACGATGTTGTTGTCGCTCGTCTGCATCGAGGCTTCCTGGTGCACCTCGTCCTCGGAACGATCCCCGCTGCGGCGTCCGAACTCTTCCTTGTTCAGGGACTCGACGTTGACGATCTCGTGGCTCTCGATGGGCGGCGGCAGATGCCAGCGCAGACCCGGATCGCCCTCGGTGCGCACGTACTCGCCGAAGCGCAGGATCACCGCGGCCTGGCCGGGCTCGAGCTGGTAGAAGCCGAAGTAGGCCCAGGCCGCGAGCACGCCGATCGAGGCCGCGAGCAGCGTCAGGTTGGCGATCGTCCGCGCCACGCTGCGCCGGACCCGTTCGTCCGGCGAGGGATCCACCGCTCGCGACATCTAGTCGCCGCGCCGATCTTGCTCGGCCTGCGTCGCCGCGCGCTCGCTGGCGAGATAGAGCGGCCGCAGCAGATCCATCGGCAGCGGGAAGAGGATCGTCGAGTTCTTCTCGGTGGCGATCTCGGTGAGCGTCTGCAGATAGCGGAGCTGCAGCGCCGCCGGCTCCTGCGACATGATGTTCGCCGCCGAGGCCAGCTGCTGCGAGGCCGCGAACTCGCCCTCGGCGTGGATCAGCTTGGCGCGCTTCTCGCGCTCGGCCTCGGCCTGCTTGGCCATCGCGCGGCGCATCTCCTCGGGCAGGTCGATGCCCTTGAGCTCGACCGCGCGCACCTTGACGCCCCACGGATCGGTCTGCTGGTCGATGATCTCCTGCAGGCGCCGATTGAGCTGCTCGCGCTCGGCGAGCAGCTCGTCGAGCTCGGCCTGGCCGCATACGCTGCGCAGCGTCGTCTGCGAGAGCTGCGACGTGCCGTACAGGTAGTTCTCGACCGAGATCACCGCCTTCTCGGCGTGCAGCACGCGGAAGTAGATCACCGCGTTGACCTTCACCGAGACGTTGTCGCGCGTGATCACCTCCTGCGGCGGCACGTCCATCACGATCTCGCGCAGGCTGATCTTCACCAGCCGGTCGACGCCCGGAATGATCCAGGTGAGGCCGGCCTGCTTGACGCCGGCGAAGCGGCCCAGCCGGAACACGACGCCACGTTCGTATTCCTGCAGCACGCGCAGGCCGGCGAACAGGAATGCGGCCAGGACGCCGACTGCGATGATCGGAGCGGTGATCATGATTCCCTCCTCGGGCGCGCGAGCCTAACGCTCTGGCGTCGCCCTGCGCACCCGCAGGCGCAGTCCCTCGACGGCCACGATCTCGACGCGCTCGCCTGCGCGGATCGGTTCGTCCGCGCGCGCGGTCCAGTTCTCGCCGCGCACGAACACCGTGCCTTCGGGCGCGAGAGCGCTCTGCGCGCGACCGACCATGCCGAGCATCTCGCCGACGCCCGCCGCCGGCCGGCGCCGCATGCTGCGGCCGACGCCGAACACCGCGATCGCCGCGAAAGCGGCCGTCCCGGCGACCGCGGGAACCAGCACCGACCAGAACGAGACGCGCAGATCGGAGGCCTCCGGCATGTCGAAGATCATCGTGCCGCCGAGCAGCATGCACGCGACGCCGAGCGCGAACAGGATGCCGTAGGAGCCGACCACCATCTCTGCGATCAGCAGCACGAGTCCGCCGCCGAAGAGCAGCAGACCGAGCCACGAGAAGGGCAGGATCTGCAGCGCGATCGCCCCGAGCACCAGACACACGGCGCCGAGCACGCCGGGAATCACCAGCCCCGGATTCGTGAACTCGACGTAGAGCCCGAGCATGCCCGCCATCAGCAGCATGACCGCGATGTCCGGGCTCGCGAGCACGTCGAGCATCCGCTCGAGCCACGTCATCTCGATGCGACGGATCTCGGCGTCCCTGGTCGCGAGCGGACGTTCGGCCCCCGCGACCTTCACCTTGCGGCCGTCCGCCATCGCGAGCAGCTCGACGGAGTTCGGCGCGACGAGGTCGATCACCTTCAGCTTCAGCGCCTCGTCGGCGGTGATCGCGACCGATTCGCGAACGGCCTTGGAGGCCCACTCGACGTTGCGGTCGCGCTCCTTGGCGATCGATTCGATGTACGCGGCGAGCAGGTTCTCGGCCTTCTCGCCCGAGACGTCGCGCTGCTTTTCCTGTCCCTCGCCGCCTTGCGGCTGGCTCGGCGCGATGCCGACCGGATGCGCGGCGCCGATCGAAGTGCCGGGCGCCATCGCCGCGACGTGGCCCGCCATCGTGATGAACGTGCCGGCCGACCCCGCCCACGCGCCCTGCGGCGACACGAAGACGATCACCGGCACCTTGGCGTTCAGCATCGCCTGGATGATGTCCTTGGTCGCGGAGACGAGGCCGCCAGGAGTGTCCAACTCGATCAACAGCGCCGCGGCGCCGTCGTCCGTGCTCTTCGTGATCGCCTTCTGGATGAAGTCGGACGAGGCGGGGTTGATGCTGCCGGCGATCCGGATCGCGTTCACGTGCTGCGCCGACGCCGACGACGCGACGCCGAGTGCCAGCAACGCGATGCAGAGCAGGAGGGTTCGCTTCATCGTGCGCCGCGGATCTGCTCGACGCGGTCGAGGATTTGCGCGGCGACCGCGCGCTTCGGGAGCAGCGGCAGCGCCTCGTCCCGGCCGCCGGGCCACACGAGCGTGACGGCGTTGGTGTCGACGTCGAAGCCGGCGTCGCTGCGCGACACGTCGTTGGCGACGATCAGGTCGCAGCGCTTGCGTTCGAGTTTGCGGCGGGCGGCCGCGAGCACGTCCTCGGACTCCGCGGCGAAGCCGACGACGATCAGGCGACGCGTCCGGCCGTCCTGTTGGACTTCGCCCGCCTTTGGCTCGCTGCGCGCGCCTGCTGCGCGGTCGCCTGCGCCCACTTCCGCCAGGATGTCCGGATTGCGCACCAGCTCGACGACCAGGCCGCCGTCGTCGCCGAGCGCCTCCTTCTTGATCTTCTGCTTGGCGGGCATCGCGGGCCGGAAGTCCGACACCGCGGCCGCCGCCACGAAGACGCTGCAGCGCGCGAGCTCGGCGTGGACGGCGTCGCGCATCTGGAGCGCGGTCTCGATCCCGACGCGGCGCACGCCCGCCGGCGTCGCGAGCGAACTCGGGCCGCTGATCAACACCACTTCGGCGCCGCGCCGCGCGGCTTCGGCTGCGACCTCGAAACCCATCTTGCCGGACGAGCGGTTCGCGAGGACGCGCACCGGATCGAGCGGCTCGCGCGTCCCGCCGGCGGTCACGACGACGACTTCGCCCGCGAGCGTCGGCGCACCGAGCAGCCGCTCCGCTTCCGCCGCGATCGTCGCGGGCTCGGCCATACGCCCCTCGCCTTCCCAGCCGCACGCCAGGAATCCGGCCTCGGGACCGACGAAGCGCACGCCACGGGCGCGCAGCAGCGCGACGTTGTCGCGTGTCGCCGGGTGATCCCACATGTGGACGTTCATCGCGGGCGCGACCAGCACCGGCGCGCGCGTCGCGAGCAGCAGCGTCGAGACCAGTTCGTCGGCGATGCCGTGCGCGAGCTTCGCGAGCAGGTCCGCCGTGGCCGGTGCGACCACCACCAGCTCCGCCCAGTCGGCGAGCGCGATGTGATCGATCTCGCCTTCCTGCTCGGCGTCGAAGAGATCGGTGCGCACGGCGTGGCCCGAGACGGTCTGCAGCACCAGCGGCGTCACGAAGCGCGCGGCGTTGCGCGTGAGTGCGCAGCGAACCGTCTGGCCCTGGCGCACCAGCGCACGGACCAGCTCGGGCGCCTTGTACGCGGCGATGCCGCCGGACACCGCCAACAGGACGCGGCGCGCCGGTTTCGACGTCGCAGTGCTGCTCGCCTCGCTCATGCTCTCGATTCCTTTTGGGCGACGCCTATTTCGGCAGCGTACCCGGCGTCCCCTCGGGCGTCCACGCAATGCCGAGCAGTCCGGCGCCCGCTGCGAAGCGATCGGCGAGTCCCCGCGCATCCGAGGCCTCCGCGTAGACGCGCAGGACGGCTTCGGTACCCGACGCACGCAGCATCAGGAATCCGTCGTCGAATGCGAGCCGTACGCCGTCGCGACCGTCCACCTCTCGCACGCGATCCGCGCCGACGCGTTCCGGCGGCGCCGCCGCGATCGCCGCGAGCCGTGCGCGCGCGGCCGGCGTCGCGGACAGCGCCTGCCGGCCGCACAGACGCCTGCCGTGGCGTCGCGCGAGCGCACGCAGCCGCGCGCGTGGTTCGACACCGTATCCGGTCACCATCTCCGCGAAGAGCAGGCACGCGAGGATGCCGTCCTTGTCGCGCGCGACCGGATCCCAGGCGAAGCCGCCACTCTCCTCGCCGGCGACGTCCGCAGCGCCGCGGACGAGCGCCTGCGAGAGGTACTTGAAGCCGATCGGATGCCGCTCGACCGCGAGCCCGTGCTCGCGCGCGACGTGTTCGACGAGCGTGCCGGTGGCGATCGAGATCGCGACGCCGCGCTGCACGCGTCCGGTGCGGGCGAGATGATCGACGAGCAGCGCGAGGGCGTCGGTCTCGCTCAGCGGACGCCCCGCGGCGTCGAGCACGGCGAAGCGATCGGCGTCGCCGTCGGTGGCGAGTCCGAGTCGCACGCCGCGCGCCGCGCGAACGGCGACCGCGAGCGCGCCGAGATTCGCCGGCGACGGGTCCGGGGCACGGCCGCCGAAGCGCGGCGCGTGCTCCGCCCGCAACATGACGACGCGCGCACCGAGCGACGCGAGCGCGCGATCGCACACGCCTGCGCCCGTGCCGTGCAGCGCGTCGTAGAAGAGCGTGGCGCGAACGCGCGACGGAAGCGCGATCCGCTCGCGCAGCGCATCGAGGTAGGGAGCGACGCAATCGGAGCGCGCTCCGGACGCGGTCGCGATCGTGCGCGGCACGCCGCGCGCCAGGGCGGCCGCCGCGCGCGTCGCGATCGCGCGGGCGGCGTCGCCCGGGATTCCACCGCCCCAGTCGCCGATCACCTTGACGCCCTGGTCGGCGGGCCGGTTGTGACTGGCCGTGACGACGACCGCGAGGTCTGCGCGACCGTTGCGCGCGGCGTGCGCCAGCACGGGAGTCGGCACGGGACTCGCGGCGCGCAGGACCCGCGCCCCCGCGGCCTCGAGCGCCGGCACCATCTCCTCGACGAGCGCAGAGCCGAGAAAGCGCGTGTCGTGCCCGATCAGGATGCGGGCCGCGCGGCGCGCCTCGCACGCCCACGCGCCGATCGCCGCGGCGAGCGCGCGAACGCGCGGAGCCGTCACCTCTTCGCCGAGGAGTCCCCGCCAGCCGCTCGTGCCGAAGCGGATCGGACGCGCCCCGGCGGCGTCCGCGCTCACCCTCCGCCCAGCTTTTCCTTGAGCCGAGTGGCGACCACGGGCGGCACGAAATCCTCGATGTTGGCGCCGAAGCGCACCAGTTCCTTGAGACGGGACGAGCTCACGTAGAAGTACTTCTGGCTCGTCATCATGAACAGCGTCTCGATCTCCGGATAGAGATGCCGGTTCATGAGCGCCATCTCGAACTCGTACTCGAAGTCGGAGACCGCACGCAGGCCGCGGATCAGGACGTGCGCGCCGACCCGCCGTGCGTAGTCCACGAGCAGGCCGTCGAAGGCCGTGATGCGGATGCCGGGTTCGTGGCCGACGATCGACTCGAGCATCTCGATGCGCTCTTCGACGCTGAAGGTGCCCTGCTTCGCGACGTTGCGGGCGACGGCGACCACCAGCTCGTCGAAGACCGCCCGCGCGCGATGGATCAGGTCCAGATGTCCGTTGGTGACCGGGTCGAAGCTGGCCGGAAACACCGCCAGCCGCTGTCCTTCTCGCGCGCCGTCCTTCGCCATCCCCTGCTCCTCATGTGCGCTCGACCGGCTCGAAGCGGTGGAGCACGGTCTCTCCGTAGCGACGTTCGTCCACGAGGGCGAGGCCCTCCACCGACGGCGGCGGTGCGTGCTTCGACGCTTCGACCACCACCGTCGCGCGGGGCGCGAGGATGCCGGAGGACGCGAGCGCGCGCAGCGCCCGCCCGATCGCCTCGGCGTCCTGATAGGGCGGATCGAGCAGGACGAGTTCGAAGACGCTGCCCTCCTGCACCAGCCGGCGCACGCCAGCGGCCGCCTCTGCGCGCACGAGACGCCCGGCCGTACTCAGCCCGAGCGCGTCGAGATTGGATTGCAGCACGGCGGCGACCGCGTTCGAACGCTCGACGAAAACGGCCTCCGCCGCGCCGCGCGAGAGCGCCTCGATCCCGAGCGCCCCGGAGCCCGCGAACAGGTCGAGCACCCGGACGTCTTCGAGATCGCCGAGGCGGCCGAAGAGCGCCTCGCGGACGCGATCCGAGGTCGGACGCACCGCGGCCCCGGGAGGCACTCGAATGCGTCGGCCCCGCAAGTTGCCGCCCGTCACGCGCAAGCGGCGCTGCTCCGGCCCGATCCATCGGTCGACCGCGTGGCCAGAATCGGCAACTCGCGCCGTACTCGAGACCGTGTTCGTGATCCATCCATCACCCGACCCACTTTTCTGTCAACCTTTCGTCATCTCGGCCCGCTCCGTCCATTGCTGCGGCGACACTCCGTGTCTACTCTGGAGGCGTCACGCCTCGCATGCAGGTGACGCTGCCGAGTGACGTTTGGGGCAGCGTTGGGTGTTTCGACTTGATCAGGCGTCACTCGACTCCGTGGGCAACGGTGGATCCCTCGTGGAACGCCGGTCGGTGTCGAGGTCCTCGAGGCTCCGGGAGCCGTAGAGGGCGGGAGGTCCGCCGAAGAAGCGGGTCCCGACGCCGGGCATGCGAGGCGCGAGGGAAGTAAACCAAAACGCACGAACTCATCGGAGAACACTACTAACCATGGCCTCTGCAGTCATCGAACGAAGCAAGAAGAAACTCCCGGAGCGTCTCGCACAGGTGCGCGGCGATCGCTCGCAGCGCCAGTTCGCGCGAGAGCTCGGCGTCTTCCAGCAGAACGTGAACCGGTACGAGAACGGCACCACGCCGCACGCCGACTTCCTGATCACCCTCGCCCTCAAGGAGAACGTGTCCCTCGACTGGCTCCTGATCGGCAAGGGCAAGATGAAGCGCAGCCGCTGAGCGGTCGATACGGCCCGCCGGCGGCGTCGCGCTGCGCTCGGCGTACGGGGAGTACGCCTTCGCTTGCGCTCCTTGCCGGCGAACCGTCTCACCCGCTCAGCGGGTGAGTTGCCTCGGATGCTCTGAGGTGCCGCTTCGAAGATGTCGACGCCCGGTCGGCTCGTTCGACCGGGCGTCTTCGTCTTCGAGTTCGACGCTCCCATCTCCGCAGGGTTGACTCGCCAGAGCCGATCGCGGAGGCTCGGTCGCTCGGCGCGAGCCTGGGGGGACGGCGTTGCTCAACGGCATCTGGCTCGGCCTGATGCTCGCCGCGGTGCTCTTCGCGGCCTTCACGGGTCGCATGGACGCCGTCAAGACGGCCGCGCTCACGGGCGCGAAGGACGCCGTCGATCTGGTCATCGGTCTGGTCGGCGTGATGGCGCTCTTTCTCGGCCTGATGCGCGTCGCGCAGGAAGGCGGACTGCTGCGCGCCGTGCAGCGCGGACTCGCCCCGCTGCTGCGGCGTCTCTTCCCCGAGGTGCCGACCGATCATCCCGCGATGGGCGCGATGATCATGAACCTCGCGTCCAACGTGCTCGGTCTCGGCAACGCCGCGACGCCTTTCGGCCTCAAGGCGATGACCGAACTCCAGCGCCTCAACCCGACCCCCGCGAGCGCGAGCGATCCGATGGTGCTCTTCCTCGCGATCAACGCGACGAGCGTCTCGCTCTTCCCGCTCGGCGTGATCGGCGTGCGCGCCAGCGTCGGATCGACGGCGCCCGAGGCGATCTGGATCCCGACGCTGCTCGCGACGCTCGCTTCGACGCTCACCGCGATCGCACTCCATTTCCTGTTGCGGCGGCGCTCCGTGTTCCGGCCGAGGGCAGATCTGGCTCCGCTCGATCCGCCCGTCGCAGCCGCGCCTGTCGCC
>JALOQG010000446.1 GCA_025453505.1 Myxococcota bacterium
AGCTGCCCTTGCCGCTGCTCGTACGGCTTGAACTCGATCTCACCACCCATGCCGGCCATCCTACTACGGCGATGGCTCGTCTTGGGTCACTCTCCTAGGCGCCTTCGCGGTCGCGCGGAACTTCGCCGAAGCTCGGCGGCAGGTTCAGCACTTCGCGCGGGAAGCGGTCGACGAGCAGCTCGACCACGTCGCGCACCGACACGACGAAGGCTGGCCGGCCGGCGTCGACCACCGGCACGTGGCGGAAGCCGCCGACGCTCATCTTGTTCAGGACCCACGCGACGCTCGCCTCGACCGGCACGCATTCGGGATCGCGGGTCATCACCTCGGCGAGCGCGAGCGTCATCGGATTGCGTCCGCGATCGACGACGCGGAAGAGAACGTCGCGCTCCGAGAAGATCCCGATCACGCGCGTGTCGGGCGATCCGTCCTCGGTGATCAGAACGACGCCGCGGTGCTCCTTCTGCATCGCGCGCATCGCCTGCGTCACCGTGTGGTGTGGTGCGAAGAGGAGCGGGTGACGCGCGGGCAGCACGCGTACGGATTCGCGCAGAAGCGACGCGTCGAAGGCGCCGCGCTGCGGCGGACGGCGATCTCCTTCGAAGTAGGGATCGTCGAGGAACTCGTCGTCGTGGCGGTCGATCGACATCGCGTTCTCCTCGGGTTTGCGTCCGAGGCCATCATACTCCGATCGGAATGGCGCCGGCGTGACGGAGTGCCATGTCGAGAACGTGGCGTAAGGATCGCCTGCAACTCGTCGCCATGACGGCGGAAATCGGGCCCCTCCGCGGACCGCCTCGTCGCGCGGTACCCTGCGCGCCGCACAGGAGGCGCCGTGGACGAGGCATTGGCCAGCCTGCTCGCTCGGCAGGTGCGGCGCTGGCAGATCGACCAGGGCGCCGGCATGCCCCGCCCGCACGCTCCCGTCGTGGCGGTATCGCGCTGGGCCGGAGCGCGCGGCGAGGAAGTCGCGCAGCGCGTCGCGGAATGGCTCGACTACGGGCTCTTCGGACCCGAGACCATCGACCGGCTCGCGGCCGACGCGACGTTGCGCGAGCAGCTCGCGCTCGGCGCGGACCCGGATCCGGCGACGGAGCTGGCCGCGCAGCTCGATGCGGTTCGCGCCCGCGCGCCCGCGGCTCCGCCCGCGCTGGTCGAGATCGTGGCGCGACTCGGGTTGCGCGGGATGGCGGTGCTGCTCGGGCGCGGCGCGGCGGCGATCCTCCCGCCGTCCCATGCCTTGCGCGTGCTCGTGGTGGCGCCGGACGCGCTCCGGGCCGAGCGCCTGGCGAAGGATCAGGGCATCGACCTGGCGGAAGCCCGGGCCTGCGTGGCGAGCGCCGATGCCGCGCGGCGGGCCGCGCTCGCGGGGTTCGGCTTCGTCGCCGAGGACCTGACGCACTACGACCTGGTCCTCAACACCGAGGCGCTCTCGATCGACGCGGTCGCGGCGCTCACGGTCGACGCGCTCCGGCGCCGTTTCCCGCTGCGCTGATCGCCGTGAACCTCGGCGGCCTCTCGCGCGTATCCCTTGCAGCAAACAGCGCTCGGGAGGAAACGGATCGAATGAGCACGCAACCCTGTCCCTGGTGCGCCGAGGAGATCCAGGCCGCCGCGATCAAGTGCCGCTACTGCGGCAGCCGGGTCGCGGGCGGTCTGCGGGATCCGGCGCCGTGGCATCGCGGCTACGAGGATCGAAAGCTCGCGGGCGTGTGCGCCGCGATCGCGCATCACATGGCGATCTCGGTGACCGCCGTGCGCGTCGGCTTTCTGCTCTTCTCGCTCCTGCACGGCATCGGCTTCGTCGCGTACGCCGCGCTCTGGGCCGCGCTGCCGAACGGACCCGGCGAGCCTTCCGCGCTCGACCGGCTGCTCGGCGCGGTGCGCACGTTGTTCGGGACCGAGACCCCGAGCGAGCGGCGCCCGCGAGACGACGACGACACGCACGGCGGGGGATCCTCCAGCGGATGGAGTCCGACGAGGAACTGATGGCGGCGATCGCGCGAGGCGAGGAGCACGCGCTCGCCGTCCTGATCGAGCGCCATGCGGGAGGCCTGCTGGGATTCCTGCTGCGCGTCTCGCGCGACCGCGACGACGCCGAGGACCTGCTCCAGGACACCTGGATGCGGGTGGCGCGCGGCGCTCGGAGCTTCGATCCCGCGCGCCGCGTGCGGCCCTGGCTCTACGGCATCGCGGCGAATCTCGCGCGCGACGCATTCCGGCGTCGGGCGGTCCGTGCCCGGGCCGGCCGCGAGAGTCGCAGCGAGGCAACGCCGCAGGCGCTGTTCCGCCCGATCGAGAGGATCGACATGCGCGAACGCCTGCTGCGTCTTCCCGATCGCTTGCGCGAAGTCCTCGTGTTGCGCTTCTACGAGGGCTTCGACGAGGCGGAGATGGCGGACGCGCTCGGCATCCCGCGCGGAACGGTGAAGAGCCGTCTCCACGCGGCGATCGGTGCGCTGCGGCGCGACTGGGAGACGACGTGAGCTGCGACGCCGTGCAGAGGCAGATGGAAGAGTTCGCGCTCGCGCGGGCGCTCGACGGCGACGCCGCGGAAGCCGTCTCCGCGCGCGAGCATGCGAGGGTTTGCGAGGCATGCGGCGCCGAGCTTCGCTTCCTGCGTGCGCTCGGCGTCTCGCTCGAACGCGAGCGGAGCGTCGCGCCTGCGGTGCCTGCGGAACTCCTCGAGCGCACGCGGGCCCGCGCCGTCCGCGCGCTGCGCTCACAGGAGACGCCGCGGGGTGTCGGCCGCGAGCTGGCCGCGGCGCTCGCGCTGGCACTGCTCGCGCTCCCGCTCGTGGTGGGCCATGCGTATCTGGTGATCGAGGGGGGCTCCTGGCTG
>JALOQG010000447.1 GCA_025453505.1 Myxococcota bacterium
ACGATCGCCACGGCGACGTCGGCGAAAGAGGCGGGATCCGCGCCGGCCTCCGGCGCCCTTTCGAAGTCCGGCGCGCCGGCGATCCGTGCCGCGCTCGCTTCCGCGACGATGCGGCCGCCCCGTGCCCACGCGCGCGCGTGCGATGCCACGGCCGGCGCGAACGCTTCGCGCGCGAAGGGACCGTGCGCTTCGCCGCCGACGGATCGCAGCCGCGCGGCGAAGGCGTCGAAGGACGCGTCGCCGGCCGGGCTCGCGTGCGCGCCGGGGTGCGGCGTCGCGTGGGCCACGGCGCGGCGCACCGACGCGAGCATCGCGTCGCGCGCGCTCATGCCGAGCGGCCCCGTGTGCTTCGCCAGCGCTCGGCGAAGCTCGGCCCCGGATGGTCGGGCCACGCACGCGCCTGCGTCCAGCCGTTCGGGATGCGTCCGAGCAGCGGCCACGCGAAGCGCACGAGGCGCGCCGCCGCGCGATACAGGCGCGGACGCGCCATCACCGCGGCGGCGAGCTTCGCCCCGCGGCGCAGCAACGCCGGGAGCGCGGGCGACTCACGCCGCCACGCGAGCAGCTGTTCGTGCAGGTCGATCCGCACCGGACACACCGCCGTGCAGCTCCCGCACAGCGACGAAGCGAACGGCAGGCCGGCGCCCGCGTCGCCCACGATTGCGGGCGCCAGCACCGCGCCGATCGGACCCGGCACCGCGTTGCCGTAGGCGTGCCCACCCGCGCGGCGGAACACCGGGCACGTGTTGAGGCACGCGCCGCAGCGGATGCAGCGCAACGCGCGGCGGTGCGCGTCGCTCGCGAGCAGGCGCGAGCGGCCGTTGTCCACCAGCACGACGTGCAGCTCGCCGCCGTCGCGCGGCCCGGTGAGGACGCTCGTGTAGGCGGAGATCGGCTGGCCCGTCGCGCTGCGCGCGAGCAGCCGCAGGAAGACGGGCAGATCGTCGAGCGTCGGGATCAGCTTCTCGATGCCGACGCAGGCGACGTGCAGCGGTGGCAGCGCGGTGCCGAGGTCGGCATTGCCTTCGTTGGTCACGATCACGAGCGAGCCCGTCTCGGCGATCGCGAAGTTGACGCCGCTGACGCCGGCCTGCGCCGCGAGGAAGCGCGCGCGCAGATCGGTTCGCGCGTGCGCCATCAGGCGCGTCGGATCCGTCTCACCGGGCGGGCCACCCATGCGCCGCTCGAAGAGCGCGCCGACTTCTTCGCGCGTGCGGTGGATGGCCGGCACGATGATGTGGGAAGGCGGCTCTCCTTCGAGCTGCACGATGCGCTCGCCGAGATCCGTATCGACGACCTCGAAGCCGCGCGCCTCGAGGAACGCGTTGAGCCCGCACTCCTCCGTCAGCATCGACTTGCTCTTGACCACACGCGCAACGCCGCGCTCGTGCAGCAGCGACGCGACGATCTCGCACAGCGCGGCCGCGTCGGGCGCCCAGTGCACGCGAGCGCCGGCGGCCGAGGCCTGCGCCTCGAAGCGCTCGAGATGGGTGTCGAGGTGATCGAGCGTGTGGTCCTTGATCGCGGCGGCGCGCGCGCGCAGCGCCTCGAAGTCCGGCACCTCGGCGGCGGCGGCGTCGCGCTTCGCGCGCAGCCCCCACGCGGCGGCGTCGTGACGCGCGACCGCGGCGGAATCCGGGAGCGCGGTGCGCGCGCGGGCGTCGAGCGCGAAGCTCACGCCGCGTCGCGACCCCGCTGCGCGTTGCGCCAGCGCGCCCAGCACGCGGCGAGGAAACGATCCACCGCGGCGACGGCGTGCCGCGTGCGCGTCGAGTGGAACACCTCGAACGCGTGCTGCGCGTGCGGCAGCTCGGCGTAGCAGACGGGCGACCGCGACACCGCGCGCAGCCGCTCGCTGAACGCGCGCGCCATCGCGACCGGGATCAGCGAGTCGTGCGTGCCGTGGATCACGAAGAAGGGCGGCGCCTCCGCGTGCACGCACGCGAGCGGCGAGGCGCGGTCGAAGGCGGAGCGGTCCTCGGCGAGCTTTCGCTGCATCACGCGGCTCTCGAGGAAGCGCAGGTGGGATCCGCTCGCGTCGAGGCCGAGGCTGTTCGAGAAGTCGTACTGGCCGTAGAAGGGCACGCACGCCTGCACGCTCGTGTCGGCGGCCTCGAAGCCGGGCTGGTAGGCGGGGTCGCCCGCGGTGAGCGCCGCGAGCGCGGCGAGGTGACCGCCGGCCGAGCCGCCGGTGACGGCGAGGAAGCGCGCGTCGCCGCCGTATTCGTCCGCGTGCGCGCGGATCCAGGCGATCGCGCGCTTGACGTCGATCAGGTGTTCGGGAAACGCGACCTTCGGCGAGAGGCGGTAGTTCACCGCGACGCACACCCAGCCGCTCGCGGCGAGGCGCGCGAGCAGCGGCTGACCCTGCTGGCGCTTGTCGCCGATCATCCAGGCGCCGCCGTGGATCTGGAGCAGCACGGGCGCGTCCTTGGCGCCGTCGCGCGGCAGGTACACGTCGAGGTGATGGCGGTGGCCGGCGTCGCCGTAGGCGAGGTCGCGCACGACGCGCACGTCCGGGTGCGCGAACGCGAAGGGATTCCAGCGCGTCGCGCGCCGCTCGCGCGCAGGACGCAAAGAGGATTCGAGCTTCGCCGCCGCGCCTTCGTAGTCGGCGCCGAGTCCGCGACGCAGCGCCAGCTCGAGAACGCCGTCGGCGCGTTGCGCCTCCTGCCCCATCCCGACGAGCGCGGCCCAGGACGCCAGCGTCACGCCGAGACCGAGCCAGCCGGGCCACGCATCGAGTGCGCCCAGCCAGACGAAGCCGCCGGTGGCGATCGCCTGCCACACGAGGTGGTGTGGGATCAGCTCGCTCGTGAGCCAGCCCGCGAAGAAGCTCGGC
>JALOQG010000448.1 GCA_025453505.1 Myxococcota bacterium
GTGTCGTGCGCGGGCGGCGGCGGACGCACCCGGGTCGACGCGTTCCGCGCAGACGAGGTCGCCGCGCTGCTCGAGCTCAACGTCGTCGGCCTCGCGCGCGGCATCGAAGCGGTACTGCCCGGCATGCTCGAACGGCGCGCCGGCCATCTGGTGGTCCTCGGCAGCCTCGCCGCTTCGCGCGGGCTGCCCGCCGCCGCCGCCTACGGCGCAGCCAAGGCCGCCGTCCACACCATGACCGAGAGCTTGCGCGTCGATCTGCGCGAACGCGGCGTCGACGTGACGCTGATCGAGCCGGGGCCCGTGCGCGTGCGACCGCAGAGCAAGAAGTCGCGCTTCGTCTCGATCGGGTTGGAGGAGGCCACGGCGCGCATGGAGCGCGCGATCGACGCACGCAAGGCGTACGTCGCCTTTCCGCCGCTCTTCGCCATGGCGAATCGGCTGGGCGCCTTGCTCCCGCCGAGGATCTACGACCGCCTGCTCGCCGGCCGCGGCCGGAAGCGGCAGCCGTGAGGCGCCTCGCGCGATGGTTCGCGCTCGCGGTCGCTGCGCTGCTCGTGCTCGTCGGCGTCGGTCTCGCACTCGCGCACCGGCAGATCCGCGGGATCGATCCGCCGCTGCCCGACCTCGCGGCGCTGCGCGCGTTCGCGGACGCGCCGGATCTACCCGTTCGCGTGTCGGTCTGGAACAGCGCCAGCCAGCCGGCGCCGCGCCGCTTCGTGCTCGAACCGAGCCGCGACCCCGATCCCTCGCGGCCGTACACGATGAGCCACGCGGCCGTCGTCCTCGAATGGGAGGACGGTCGCGTGCTCGTCGTGGACGCGGGCATGGACGCCGAGCAGGCACGCGCATTCGGAAGACCGATCGAGGCCGTCGGCGCCGAGGTGTCGGTACCGCATGGGTCGATCGGCGCGCACGTCGCACCGGCGATCACGGGTCGCCCGCTGGCGATCGCGTTCACGCACCTGCACAGCGACCACGTCGGCGGCGCGGTGTCGCTGTGCGCCGCGCTGCCGTCCGAGACGCGCGTGCGTCTGTTCCAGACGCCTGCGCAGATGGATCTCGTCAACTACACGACGCGGCCGGGCCACGCGCTCGTCGCCGCCGCTCGTTGTCTCGCGCCCGAGCGCGTCGCGGATGCACCGCTCGCAGCGCTGCCCGATCGCCCCGGCGCCTTCGTGATCCACGCCGCAGGACACACGCCCGGCAGCCAGATCGTCGGCGCGTGGGTGCGCGACGCAACGGGCGTGCGCGGCTTCCTCTTCGCGGGCGACGCCGCCAACGCGATCGACGGCATCCGCCGCGACGTGCCGAAGCCGTGGCCCTATCGGGCCTTCATCGTGCCCGAACACGAGCCGCGCCTCGCGCGCGTGCGCGCCTTCCTGCGCGAGGCCGAAGCGGCGGGCCTGGTCCTCGCCCTCGCCCACGACGAGCATCATCTCGCGACGACGGGCATCACCTCGTTCGGCGACTAGCGCGCGAAAACGTGACGCTGGTTCGCGGCGCCTTCGCGGTCTTCGCGGCGCCGTAGCATCGCAGCGTCGGGGCGATATGCTGCGCGCCGCATGGCCACGGCGACGCTCCCGCACGACGACCGCACGCGCGCATTCCTGTGGATCGCGGTCGCCTACCTCAGCGCGACGGTCGTCGCGCTGGTGGCGGGCATCACCGTGAGGCACCGCCATCCGATCGAGATCGCGCTCTTCGCCGACGTCGCCGCGACGCTCGTGATCTTCGCGTTCTCGTTCCGCTTCGGGAACTCGAGCTTCTACGACGCGTACTGGAGCGTCGCGCCGCCGCTCGTCGCGCTGTGGTTCGTCTTCGCGCCGGGCGCCGAAGGCGTCGCGACGCGGCAGGGGCTCGTGCTCGCGCTGGTCCTGCTGTGGGCGATCCGGCTGACCGCGAACTGGGCGCGCGGCTGGAGCGGGCTCGACCACGAAGACTGGCGCTACGTCGACTTCCGCGAGAAGGCCGGGCGCGTCGGCTACTGGTTCGTCAGCTTCTTCGGCCTGCACGGCATGCCGACCTTGATCGTGTTCCTCGGCCTGCTGCCGCTGTGGCCGGCGCTCGCGAGCGGTACGCGGCCGCTCGGCTGGCTCGACGGCGTCGCCGCCGTGGTGACGCTCGCGGGCGTCGCGTTCGAGTTCTTCGCCGACAACGAGTTGCGTCGCTTCCGGCTTTCGAACCCGCCGCCGGACGCGATCCTCGAGTCGGGTCTGTGGGCCTGGTCGCGGCATCCGAACTATCTCGGCGAGATGCTCTTCTGGATCGGCCTCGCGCTCTTCTCGCTCGCCGCCGGCGGCTTCGTCTGGTGGGCGTGGGCCGGTGCGGCGGCGATGGTCGCGATGTTTCTCGGGACGAGCATTCCGCTGAAGGAGACGCGCATGCTCGCGCGGCGTCCGGCCTACGCCGATCGCCAGCGCCGCGTGAGTCTCCTGATTCCGCTCCCGCCGAAGCGCTGATCGCCTATTCCTCGAGCGCGGGCTGCGGTTCCGGCGCGACGATCTGGAAGCCTTCGGGCACGCGGAACCACTTCTCGTCCGGCGCGCCGTCGTGGAACTCGAGCAGCTCGAAGTCGCGCTCGTAGTCCGGCAGCACGATCTTCATCCGCATCACCACTCCCTGCTTCGAGACGCAGGCCGCGACGCCCCTCGTCGCCGGATCGCCGTAGTGCAGCACCGTGCACTTCTGCTTCGCCACTTCGTCCTCGCCGGCGATCTTCGGCGGGCCCCAGCTCGAGTCGTAGGACGCGATCGCGCTGCGCCCGTGTACGTACGGGATCGGCGCGTCGTTCAGGTCGAAGCGCCCCGCAATCTTCGGCTCGTCGTGGGTGTCGGGGTC
>JALOQG010000449.1 GCA_025453505.1 Myxococcota bacterium
TCTGTGCTCTCCGTGTCTCCGTGGTGATCCGCTCTACCCCGGGAGGCCCACTTCGACGGGCGTCGGTTTGAGCACGCGCACCAACTCGGACGGCGCGATGCCGACGAGATAGCCGCGCCGGCCGCCGTTGATGTAGATCCGGTCGAGGTCGAGGATCGTTCTTTCGACGAACACCGGAAGCGCCTTGCGCGTGCCAAAGGGCGACGTGCCGCCCACCTGATAGCCCGTGTGCCGCTGCGCGACCTCGGGCTTGCACGGCTCGATGGACTTTCGGCCTGCCTGCCGCGCGAGGTTTTTCGTCGACACCGTCCGGTCCCCGTGCATGAGCACGACGAGCGGCTGCTTTTTCTCGTCCTCCATCACCAACGTCTTGACCACGGCGTGCTCGTCGACACCAAGCGCGCGCGCCGAGACGCGCGTGCCGCCGTGCTCCTCGTATTCGTAAGGATGCTCGGTATAGGCGACGCCGTGCTTCTTGAGAAAGGCGGTCGCGGGGGTTTCGGAGACGTGCCTACTCATGCGGAGAGCTCACCACGGAGACACGGAGGACACGAAGGGCAACGGATTGAAGCGACGTCCGCAGATCGAGGCCCCGCATGCCGTCGAGGCGGGAAGCGACGGAGCAGTCGACGGGATCGCAGCCAATCCTCTGTGTCCTCCGTGTCTCCGTGGTGAAGCCTTACCCCCGCGGATGATGCTTCGCATGCAGCGCTTTCAGCCGCTCGCGCGCGACGTGAGTGTAGATCTGCGTCGTCGAGATGTCCGCGTGTCCGAGGAGCATCTGCACCACGCGCAGGTCGGCGCCGTGGTTGAGCAAGTGCGTCGCGAACGCGTGCCGCAACGTGTGCGGCGAGAGCGCCTGGCCCGGGATCGCCTGCGCCGCGTAGCGCTTGACGAGTTGCCAGAACCCCTGCCGCGTCATCGGCCCGCCGCGCGCGGTGACGAACACGAAGTCCGACGCCCTGCCGGCGAGCAACGCCGGGCGGCCGTCCGCGAGGTAACGCGCGAGCCAGGCGGCGGCCTCCTCGCCGAGCGGCACGAGGCGCTCCTTCGCGCCCTTGCCGAACACGCGCACCACGCCCATGTCGAGCGCCACCTCGACGAGCTTCAGGCGCACCAGTTCGCTCACGCGGAGCCCCGTCGCGTAAAGCGTCTCCAGCATCGCGCGGTCGCGCTGACCTCGCGAGGAGTCGGTGTCGGGCGCGCCGAGCAACGTCTCGACGTCGGCCTCCGAGAGCGTCTTCGGAAAACGCGGCGCGCGCTTGGGCGGATCGAGCCTGGCGGTCGGATCGGCGGCGATCCGGCGCTCGCGCAACAGGAAGCGATAGAACCGCTTCAGGCTCGAGAGGAGGCGCGCCTGCGTGCTCGCCCGGGGCGCCGCCCCGCCGCGATGCCGATGCGCGAGATAGCCCGTGACGTCGGCTTCGGTCGCGCCTTCGAGCGAGCGGCCCTGCGTCGCCAGCCACGCGCCGAAGAGGCGCAGGTCGCGCGCGTAGGCGTCGAGCGTGTTCTCGGAAAGCCCGTCCTCGAGCCACAGCTGGTCGCGGAACGCGTCGAGGAGCGCGGCGTCGCCGCCGGCAGGCGCGGCCGTCATGCGGCTGCGCGCGCCTCGTGTTCGAGGAGCCAGCGCTTCACGTCGAGCATGAAGCCCGCGGTGGCGCCGCCGAATCCGCCGATGCCCGAAGCGCTCACCACGCGATGGCAGGGCACGACGACTGGCAGCGGGTTGGCGCCGCAGGCCTGCCCGACCGCGCGCGGGGCGGAGCGCAGGTCGGTGGCGAGCTCGCCGTAGCTCCGCGTGCG
This sequence comes from Myxococcota bacterium, assembly GCA_025453505.1. Lineage (GTDB taxonomy): Bacteria > Myxococcota_A > UBA9160 > UBA9160 > PR03 > PR03. The sequence goes on from JALOQG010000449.1 coordinate 1,804, forward strand.
TCCGGGAGGAATGCGCGTCATGGCCTTCCAGACGCGCCGCTGGAACGCCGTGCCGTCAGGCGCGAGCGGCAGGTCGAAGCGCACGCGCGCATCGGCGAAGTAGCCCGCGAGCTGGCGCGCCGCCTCCTGGAGCACCGGATCCTTCGGTGCGCGGACGGGCGTGCCGGGGGGCAGGAACCAGATCCGCGACACGGCACCGTTCGTCGCGTCGAGCCCGAGCGCGCCGAACGGAGCGCGGATCACGGCATCGAACTCGGTAGGCGTTTCGCGTTGTCCCATGGTCACCCTCCCGCAAGCCGGTGAAGATCCGCCGCCAGCGGATCGGGAATTTCGATGCCGTCCGCGCGCGCGGCGCGTGCGAGCGCGAAGCGGCGCTCGCCGGGCACGCGCACACCCTCCTCCGCGCACATCGCCGCGAGCAGCGCTTCGATGCGCTCAGCGTAGACGCCGGTGCCGGCGACGGCACCCGGATCGATCGCGAGGAACGCCTGGCCGATGCGCGGACGGTTGCCCTGCTCCGCGAAGAACGAGTCGTTCTCGAACCCGAACGCCGCGCCGGTCAGCGCGCCGCAGAGGATCTCGACGGCGAGCGCGAGCGCCGCACCCTTCGCGCCGCCGATCGGCGCGAGGCTCCCCTTCTCCATCGCGCGCTTCGCGTCGGTGGTCGGGCGTCCGGTCTCGTCGAGCGCCCACCCCTCGGGGATCGGCTCGCCTCGCTGCGCCGCGAGCATGATCTTGCCGCGGGTCACGGTCGTGAGGGCAAGATCCACGACCACCGGATCGCCGTTCGCCCGGGGGAATGCGGCGGCGACGGGATTCGTCCCGAGGAGCGGCCGCGTTCCGCCCGGCGCCGGAATCGCCGCGGGCGAGCTCGACAGGGCGACCCCGACGAGGCCAGAGCGCGCGATCGACTCGACGGCGAGCCCGAGCGCGCCCATGTGATGGCCGTTCGTGATCGCCGCGAGTCCGATTCCGAACGCACGCGCGCGCGCCGTCGCCTCCTCGGCCGCAAGGCGGACCGCTTCGTAGGCGAG
>JALOQG010000450.1 GCA_025453505.1 Myxococcota bacterium
CGCGCGACCCGGCTCTGGTGGCGCCGCTCCTGACGAGGCGGCTCCGCATTCGTTCGCACGAAAGCATACGAGGCCGTCTCTTCCGAGGCGGCCTTTTTTCGTTTCCACGAAGAGGGACCGCTCCGGGACGAGGCGAGACGAGGAGAGAGTCCCGATGACCGAGACCCATTCCTACGAGACGCGCGGCGGCGTTCGCGTGACGTGCGGCATCGACGCCGTGGACGGCGCCGCCCTGCTCTCCGAGCTGACGGCCGCGCTCGACGCGCAGCGCGGCGCGCTGCTGGCGTCCAGCTACGAGTACCCGGGCCGCTACACGCGCTGGGACATGGGCTTCGTGAATCCGCCGCTGCTGCTCGAAGCGCGCGATCGCACGGTCGAGGCGACCGCGCTCAACGAGCGCGGCCGCGTGCTGATCGCGCCGATCGCGGCGGCGCTCGAGGCTCTGCCCGCGGTCGAATCGCTCGACCATCGCGCCGGTGCGCTGCGCTGCCGCGTGCGCCTGCCCGAGGGACGCTTCCCGGAGGAGCAGCGCAGCCGACAGCCGTCTGTGTTCTCGGTGCTGCGCGCGATCGTCGATCTGTTCGCGTCGGATGCGGACGCGCATCTCGGCCTCTACGGCGCGTTCGGCTACGACCTCGCGCTCCAGTTCGAGCCGCTGCGCCGGCGTCTCGAACGGCCGGCGCGCCAGCGCGACTTCGTGCTCTACCTGCCCGACGAGATCCTGATCGTCGACCACCGCCGCGAAGTCGCGACGCGGCGCCGCTACGAGTTCGAGGCCGGCGGCGCGCGGACCGCCGGACTCGCGCGCGACGGCGCGTCGCTTCGCTACGAGGGGCAAGCCACGGTTCCGCACGCGAGCGATCACGCGCCCGGCGAATACACCGCGATCGTGCGCGACGCCAAGGAGTACTTCCGGCGCGGCGATCTCTTCGAAGTGGTGCCCGGCCAGACCTTCTTCGAGCCCGCGATCGAGTCGCCGGCCACGATCTTCGGCCGCCTGCGCGTGCGCAACCCGGCGCCCTACGGATTCCTGATGAATCTCGGCGACCACGAATACCTCGTCGGCGCGTCGCCCGAGATGTTCGTGCGCGTCGAGGGCCGCCGTGTCGAGACCTGCCCGATCTCGGGCACGATCCGCCGCGGCAAGGACGCGATCGAGGACGCCGAGCAGATCAAGGCGCTGATCACGTCCGAGAAGGACGAGTCGGAGCTGACGATGTGCACCGACGTCGACCGCAACGACAAGTCGCGCATCTGCGAGCCCGGCTCGGTGCGCGTGATCGGCCGGCGCCAGATCGAGCTCTACTCGCGGCTGATCCACACCGTCGATCACGTCGAGGGCACGCTGCGGCCCGGCTTCGACGCGCTCGACGCGTTCCTGTGCCACGCGTGGGCCGTCACGGTGACCGGCGCGCCGAAGGCGTGGGCGATGCAGTTCATCGAGGATCACGAGCGTTCGCCGCGCGCGTGGTACGGCGGTGCCGTCGGGCTGATCGGCTTCGACGGCAACCTGAACACGGGCCTCACGCTGCGCACGGTGCGCGTCCTGGACGGCGTCGCGGAAGTGCGCGTCGGCGCGACGCTGCTCTACGACTCCGATCCCGAGGCCGAGGAAGAGGAGACGCACGTCAAGGCGTCGGCGCTCCTCGACGCGATCCGGCGCGCCGACGGCGTCGTGCTCGAAGCGCCGCGCACTTCGTTCGCGAAGGTGGGCGTCGGCAAGAAGATCCTGCTCGTCGACCACCAGGATTCGTTCGTGCACACGCTCGCGAACTATCTGCGTCAGACGGGCGCGGAGGTCGTGACGTGGCGATCGGGCTTTCCGCACGCCGACCTCGACGCGTTGCGGCCGGATCTCGTCGTGCTCTCGCCGGGCCCCGGCAATCCGAGCGACTTCGACGTCTCGGGCACGCTCGCGGCGCTGCGCCAGCGCGGCCTGCCGGTGTTCGGCGTCTGCCTCGGCCTGCAAGGACTCGTCGAGCACTGCGGCGGCAAGCTCGGCGTGCTGGACTATCCGATGCACGGCAAGCCGTCGTGGATCGACGTGCAGGGCGGGGCGCTCTTCGACGGCCTGCCGAAACGTTTCCGCGCCGGCCGCTATCACTCGCTCTACGCGGTGCGGGATGCGCTCCCGTCCGAGCTGCGCATCACGGCGCAGACGGAGGACGGCGTGATCATGGCGGTCGAGCACGCGCGCGAGAAGCTCGCCGCCGTGCAGTTCCACCCGGAGTCGATCCTCACGCCGGGCGAACTCGGTCTGCGGCTCATCGCGAACGCGGTCGCGACGCTGTGCGGAGTACGTCTCTAGCCCCGGGGCGGCGGCGAGGGATGGGCTAGGCGAGCGCCTTCCGGAGCGCCGCGCTGCTCTCCTCGAGCGCGCGCTTGCCGGCGTCGAAGATCTCGAACATCGCGGCGAAGCCGTGGATCTGGCCGTCGTAGCGGGTGAGCGTGGTCGCGACGCCGGCCTCCCGCAGGCGCGCGGCATACGCCTCGCCCTCGTCGCGCAGCGGATCGAACTCCGCCGTCTGCACGGTGGCGGGCGGCAGGCCCGAAAAATCGACGGCGCGCAGCGGGGCGGCGTAGGCGTCGCGACGCTGGCCGGCGTCGGGGACGTAGTGGTTCCAGAACCACTGCATGACGTCGCGCGTCAGCATGTATCCGTCGGCGTTGTCGCGATACGAAGCCGTCGCGAAGTCGGCGTCGGTGACCGGGTAGATCAGCAGCTGGTGGCGCAGCGCGGGGCCCTTGCGATCGCGCGCCATCAGCGCGACGGCCGCCGCGAGGTTGCCGCCGGCGGAGTCGCCGCCGACGGCGAGGCGCGTGCCGTCGATGCCGA
>JALOQG010000451.1 GCA_025453505.1 Myxococcota bacterium
CCGGGAATTCGTCGGGATCGCAGACGAGGCCGTCGTGCGGCCCTTGCGTACACAAGCCGCGCGCGTGTCCGGACAGCGCCACCTTGCAGGGCCCGGCGAGCGCCGCGCCGCTGGTCACGATCGGCACGCCGGGCGCGGCCGTGGTCTCGATGATGAACTCGGGATCGCCTGCGACGAAGTCGGTGCCGCCAATGTCGAAGCGCTTCCGGATCTCGGTCGCCGTGTAATACAGGAGGGCGCCGAAGCGGTTCGGTGTCGCAACAACGTTGGAGAATGCTTCGGCCACCGTGTACGCGGTGTAGTAGGGCAGCGGCGGTGGCGGACCCGCCAAGGAGTTGAGCGCGTTCTGGACGCTCCCCACCAGCTTCCCCGGCGCGGTGAAGTAGAGCTTGCCCTCGACGGAGGAGGGCTCTACCCGGGAGACGCGGCTGATGACCCCGTTCGCGTCCGGGATGGTCTCCGACTTGTCGTTGCCGGCCCGCGTGGGGACATATCGCTGCAGCAAGCCCAAGCCTGCCTGCTCCTCCACGTAGAAGACGTTGCCCCCGCCGCTGATGACGGGATTCCGCTTTTGTTGCGGGAAGGTGCCAGTCTGGAGCGCGAAGACGCCGCCGTTCGGCTCGATCACCTGGACCTGGGACTCGCTGCTGCCTGGGATCCCGTACACGCTGCCCCGCAGGACGATCGTCCCGCCCTCGTTCCAGTGCGCTTCCTGGATCGACGTGAAGGGACTCTCGTCGTCGATGTTGCGCGTGCAAGCGACCGGCTCGGTCGTCGCGCCGCGGTGTCGCAGCAGGCAGCGACCGCTCGTGCCGGCCGGATCCGCGACGAGTAGCGCGTGGCCGCGGTCGTTCGGGAGCAGCGCGAGGGGATAGGCCTCGGCGACGTCGAGTACCTTCTCGAAGGAGTAGTCGGGCCCGCGCGTCATCGGCAGGCAGGCGATTTGCGCCGCCGCTTCGGCGGCGGCGAGCATCGAGCCGAGCGACGTGACGAGGGCTCGCGAAAGAAGCCGGGAAACAGACATCTCCGGTCCTCCTCGATCTCGAGTGCGGATACGCCACGATACGCCCGTCCCCTGCCTCCGCCTTCCCCTGATGAGGGGACATCGATGGGGTGAGGGGCGCGGTTGGCGAGCGGGCGAGAGAGGTCCAGAGGGAGGGACGTGGCGGAGGCGCTCGACACCAGGCGGGTACACGGTCTCGAACTCGCCGTCGGCGAGCCCGAGACTCTTCTCCGTGAGCGCGCGATCGCCGCGGCCGGGCTCGACGCCGGGCCGGCGGGACTCATTGCAGCGCTCGTGCTGGCACGCAACGGCGTCGGCGTCGATCTAGGTCCTCCCGCTGCCCGAGCGGGTCGGCACGGAGCATGCGCTCTCGATCGGCATCGGGGCGGGGCTGATCCCGTTCTCCGCCGGGTCGTACCTGTGCGAGACGGTGCTCGACACGGTGATCGACCCGGGGCTCGGCGATCCGCTCTTGACCGCCGAGCGCGACGTCGCGACGAACGAGCCGAGCGTGAGCCGCATCGACGCCGTCCTGATCCCGGACCCGCGCGGGTCGTCGGCGCCCTCGTGGCCCTGTTCCCGCTCGCCGCGCTCCGTCGGCGGTCGATGGCTCGTCGCACCCGCACGTCGCCGTGATGCTGCGCGAGTCGGGACTCGACGAGAGCGAGATCGCGAAGCGGAAGCGCGGCTAGCGGCGCAGGGTCCGGCGACGCCGCGACAGCGTCGCGAGTGCGCCGAGCACCGCGGCGCCGAGCGCCATCGCGCCCGGCTCGGGCACGACGGCCGTCATCGTGACCTTCGCTTCGCGTTCCTCCATGAACGTGACGCCGGTCACGAAGTGGGCCTCCGGATCGAGCTGCTCTTCCGGATCGATGTCGCGGATCGAGAACGCCGCGACGCCGAGCGGGGTGATCTGCGTCAGGTCGAAGTGCTCGCCCGCTTCGATCGGGAAGCTTTCCTCGCCGACGAGCAGCGTGAAGCTCGCGTCGCCGTTCGGAAGCGGCTCGGGCACGATCGCCGAAGCGAAGTGCGGATCGCCGGGAGCGATCTCGTAGTCGTACCCGGTCGCGATGTCGGGATCGAAGTAGATCGGTACGCCGTTCGGGCCCACGCCGATCCAGCCCTGCGGCTCCAGATCGAAGTCGCACGCCAGGCCGGCGCACGAGGTCGGCATCACGGGAACCTGGAACGAGGCGCCCGGATCCGCGCGTACGATCACGTTGCGCCCGTCGGCGAGGCGCACCGGGAAGAAGATGTGGCCCGCCGTCGAGCCCGTGAACAGCTGGGGCCCTCCGAACGCGTAGAAGACGGAGGCCGTGGAGCCGGCCATCGAGTCGCCGACGCGCGCGACGGCGGCGTAGGTGCCCGCCTGGTGGACGTAGACGCCCTGCACGTCTTTTTCGCAATAGCCGTCGATCGCCCCGCCGGGTCCGTCGGGGCACGGATCAGGGAGGAAGTCGTCCGGATCGCAGATGAGGCCGTCGCTCGGTCCGTCGCGGCAGACGCCGCGTGCGAAACCCAGCAGCGCCACCTTGCACGGCCCCGCCAGCGTGGCGAGGCTGGTGACGATCGGCGCATCCGGCGAGCCCGTTGTCTCGATGATGAACTCGGGATCGCCCGCGACGAAGTCCACGCCGCCGACGTTGAGACGCCGCCGGATCTCGGTCGCCGTGGAGTAGACGAAGGCGCCGAACCGGTTCGGTGTCGGGACGCTGGAGCTGGAGAAGGCGTCGTCGATCACGAAGGTCGTTAGAGAGGGCGACGGACCGAGCGCGTTCTCGACGCTGCCCACCAGCCGCTGCGGCGCGTTGTAGAAGAGCCTGCCGCCGCCG
>JALOQG010000452.1 GCA_025453505.1 Myxococcota bacterium
CGGCGTGCGGCGCCGCGTCGCGCTGGCGCGCGCGATCGCGCACGCGCCCGAGCTGCTCGTGGTGGACGAGCCGGTCGCGGGCCTCGATCCGGCCGGTGCGGCGATCGTCGCGACGCTGGTCGCGCAGCTGCGCGAGCGCCTCGGTCTCACGCTGCTCGTCGCGACGCGCGATCCGCGCGGCTTCGAAGGCGCGGATCGCGTCGCCTTCCTGCACGCGGGCCGGATCCAGGCGGAAGGCGCGCCGGCGGCGCTGCGCGCGCGCGCGGACGCGGCGCTCCAACAGCTGCTCTGCGGCCGTCCGTTCGGACCGCTCGCGTCGTGAGCGCGCCCGCCGCATTCGCGGCCGCGGCCGATCCGCGCGACGCTGGCGGGACCGTGCGCGACCCGCAGCCCGTGCTCACGATCGTGATCCCCGCGCTCGACGAGGAAGAGGCGATCGCCTCCACCATCGAGCGTTGCCTCGCCGCGCGCGCGACGATCGTCGCCGAGAGCCCCGCGACGGACGTCGAGGTGATCGTCGTCTCGGACGGCTCGACCGACCGCACCGAGGAGATCGCGCGCCGCTACGAGGACGTGACGGTGCTCGCGTTCGACGCGAACCGCGGTTACGGCGCGGCGATCAAGACGGGCTTCGCGCTCGGGCGCGGATCCTGGGTCGGCTTCCTCGACGCCGACGGGACCTGCGATCCCGCGTTCTTCGCGAAGCTCTGCACCGCGCTCGAGGCGGAGGGCGCCGACGTCGCGCTGGGCTCGCGCATGGGGCCCGGCTCGGAGATGCCGCTGGTGCGCGCGATCGGCAATACCGTCTTCGCGTGGATCCTCGGCGCGCTCGCGCGCCAGCGCATCCAGGACACCGCGAGCGGCATGCGCGTGATCCGTCGCGCGGTGCTGAAGGATCTCGATCCGCTCCCGAACGGACTCCACTACACGCCGGCGATGACGGCGCGGATCCTGCTCGAGGGCAAGCTGAAGCTGGTCGAGACGCCGATGCCCTACGCCGAACGCGTCGGCGACTCGAAGCTCTCCGTCGCCCGCGACGGCGTTCGCTTCCTGGTGTCGATCGTGCGCGCTGCTGCGATCTACCGGCCGTCGCGGCCGCTGCTGCTGCTCGCGGGACTCTTCGCGCTCGGGGCGTTCGCGCTCGGCTCGGGGCCGTCGCTCCACTGGTTGCGCCACGGGTTCCTCGAAGAGTGGATGATCTACCGGATCCTCGCGGCGCTGCTGCTCGGCACCGGTACGGCGCTCTTCGCGTCGGCGGCCGTGGTGGCGGAGCAGATCGCGGCGATCGTGCACGGACGGCCCGTTTCGCGCACGGGCCTGACGGGCTTCGTCGCGCGCATCGTGAACCGGCGCACGGCGATCGCCACCGCCGCGGCGCTCGTCGTCGCCGCGGTCGGCGTCAGCGCGCCCGGTCTCGTCGAGTACGTGACGACGGCGCAGGTGCACATGCACTGGTCGCGCGTGGTGCTCTCGTCGCTGTTGACGGTGCTCGCTCTCACGCTCGCGACGACGCTCTTCCTCACGGAGATCGTCGATCTGATCCGCACGCAGCGCACTTCGACCGAATCGCTGCTTCCGCCCGATCGGATCCGGCCGGCGAAGTCCTAGTCCGGGGTCGGCGGCGGCTCGCTTCGGTGGTTGCGGGCGCGGGGAGTGGACGGTCGCTTCGCTGCGCGCGTGGGGGGGATGGTGCCGGCGCGCCGTTCTTGGTGTGCGGGGCTCCGTGGTCCTTGAAGACGTCGGTTTTCAGGCCCCCCATCCCCCACGCGCTTCGCTGCAGGGACCGTCCGCTCCCCGCGCTCGGGGCGCTGTGTTGGCTGAGGCTTCGCGGAGTCGTTGCGGTGCATTGACGGGGTTCCGCTCGACGGGTAAATCCCTCGCGTTCCCCCCGATGCGCGACTGAGGAGCTTGGATGACCCCCCACACGCTGCGCCGCGTTGCGCGCGCGCTGCTCTCGGTGTCCGACAAGACTCGGCTCGTCGAGCTGGCGCAGGGACTCGCGCGGCACGGCGTCGAGCTGGTCGCGTCGGGCGGAACGGCGGCGGCGCTGAAGGCCGCCGGTCTCGACGTGGTCGAGGTCGCCGATCTCACGCAGAGTCCCGAGATGCTCGGTGGGCGCGTGAAGACGCTGCACCCGCGCATCCACGGCGGGCTGCTCGCGCGCCGCGACCTGGATTCGGACCAGCGCGACATGGCCGACAACGCGATCCGTCCGATCGATCTCGTCGTCGTGAATCTGTATCCGTTCGAGCAGACCGTCGCGAAGCCGGGCGTCACGCTCGAAGACGCGATCGAAAACATCGACATCGGTGGGCCGTCGATGATCCGCTCGGCCGCCAAGAATCACGCCTACGTCGGGGTGCTCACCGATCCCGCCGACTACGCCGCGGTGCTGGCCGAACTCGACGCGAACGGCGGCGCGCTCGGCGACGAGACGCGGCGGCGCCTCGCGGTGAAGGCGTTCGAGCGCACGGGCGCCTACGACACGGCGATCCATGCGTGGCTCTCGAAGCACCTCGTCGTCGGCACCGAGCCCGCGGACGCCGGGTTCCCGGAGCGGCTGCGCATCGATCTGCCGCGTGCGCAGGCGCTGCGCTACGGCGAGAATCCGCACCAGGCCGCGGCGCTCTACGGCGGGTTTCTCGACGCGGTCGAATCGCTGCACGGCAAGGAGCTGTCGTTCAACAACGTCGTCGACGCGCAGGCCGCGCTCGCGTTGATCCTCGACTTCGACGCCGCGGACGAGTGCGCGCTCGCGATCCTCAAGCACAACACGCCGTGCGGTGTCGGTCTCGGGGGCGCGCCGCTCGACGCGTGGAACGCCGCCTATT
>JALOQG010000069.1 GCA_025453505.1 Myxococcota bacterium
AGCGCACCGGCCCGCACTGCACCGGCGCCGCGACCGTCGGCGCCGACGGCTCCTACGTCGGCTGGTATCTCGGCGTGAGCGACGCCGCGCAGGATCCCGCGGACCCCGCCGTGATGCAGCGGCGCATGCTCGTCGTGGAGACGCAGCACGGTGTCGACGAGGCGATCGGGGGTACGGGAAACGTCGATCGTGTCTGCTTCGCGGATCCGCTGCCAGCGAGCTGGATCCCGGCGACGGGCCATGCCGATCGCAGCGCCGTGGTGTGGCCCGGGTTCTGGCCCGGCGACGCGTGGGTCCTGTTCCGCCCTGCGGAGGTCCGCTATGCGGGCGCCGAAGGCGATGGCGGTCTCGGCTTCCACGGCGCCTGCGTCGACTCCGACTTCGCGTACTTCGACGGCTGGTCGAAGATCGCCGTGCGCACGGGCACACCGGCGTGCCAGCGGCCCTTCCAGGACACGGTGGTCGTCGCGTGGGCGCAGGGTCTCGCCGGCGTTCCCGTCGATCAGCAGGCGGGTTGCAACGGGCACTCGCTCGACGTGCTCTCGTACGGCGCGCTGGCCGGCGACCGCGTCGCGCTCGTCGATTCGCGCACGCCCGTCGATACGAGCGGCACCTGCTACACGAGCTTCGATCCCGCGAGCGACAGCGGCACGCACGGCCTCGCGCTCGCGGGCACCTCCTTCGACGCCGCACAGCCGCCTGCCGAATGGCTGATCCGCCATGCGGGCGACGACGGCATCTTCATCGGTGGAGACGGACTCGGCGCCGTCACCTGGACCTTCCCGCGCTGGACGTGGTGGTGGAACAAGCACGGCGTCTCCACCGAAGTGATCGACTTCCTCGACGCGGATCCGGGCCAGATCGTGCGCGTCGAGGACGCGCGGGTCGTGATGTACGCGGGCTCTCCGGGATGCAAAGGGGCGCTGGACGATCCGACCTCGCAGGTCGAGTTCCAGATCGACGGGATGCTCTACGTCGATCCGCGGCACCCGGGGCCGCTGATCGGACTCGGAGCCGCAGAAGGCCACGACGTCACAGGCCTGCTCGCGTTCGGCTCCACCACTTCGAACTGTGCGGCGCTGCGCAGCGCGCGCGTCCGCGATTCCTGGCTGGAAGGCTGGAATCGACTCGTCGAATACCTGGTTCGCGACGTCGACGGGGTTCGATTCGCGGCGCGCGGCGGCGGCGCCAGCGGCTCCGTGTTCGGCTGGCTGCCCGCCGGTGCGAGTGTGGACATACACGACTTCGTGGTCAGCGGCATCCCCGCGATCCCGCTCGTCGCGGCGGCCTGCGGCGCCGGCTGCGATCTCTCGATGCGCAACGGCTTCGCATCGTGGGCGAGCCCTTCCTCGCTCGGCGTCTCCAACTTCTACGACACGGCCACGGTGCATCTCGTCGATCCACTCGAGGGGCTGCTCTTCGAGAACGCGCGACTGCTCAACTGCAGCGCGGGCTGGGGCGAGAGCGGCGCGATGATCGGCCGCAACCTCCTCGTGGCCGCACCGGCCGGTGCCGCGATCGGCAACCCGGCCACGTGCCCGCTCGCGGCCGAACAGAAGCTGCTCGCGGCCACGGGTCTGGCCGCGAAGCTTCCGTTCCGTGCGACGCTCGCCGGAGAGACCTTCGGCCCCATGGAACGCGTCGGCCTCGCCGCGAACGCCGCCGTCCTGACCGGAGCGGATCTCGTCGGTCCCTTCGCGATCGGCGAAGAGCCGTGCGCCAACGGGGTCGACGACGACTGGGACGGCGCGGCCGATCTCGCCGACGCCGGCTGCAGCGACGCCGCGGACGCCTCGGAGCGCCGCAGCGGCGTCGCCTGCGACGACGGGATCGACAACGACGGCGACGGGCTCGCCGACGCCGGATTCGATCCCGGCTGCCCGATGTCCGCGTCGGGCCCGGAGAATCCGGCCTGCGACGACGGGGTCGACAACGACGGCGACGGCCAGGTCGACTTCGCCGATCCGAACTGCTCGGCGCAGTGGCCGTGGTCCGAGGCGTCGCGCTCTGCGTGCGGCCTCGGATTCGAGGCCGTCCTGCTGGCACTCCTGGCTAGACGCCTCGCGCGAGCATCCGCCGCGCGGCGCGATCCGCGAACGTCATGACCGGGATCATCGTGTGGGTCGACGCGCTGGTGGGGAACACCGAGGCGTCCACGACGTAGAGCCCGGGCACGCCGTGCACCTGGTGCTCGAGATCGACGACGCTGCCGCGCGGATCCGTCCCCATCCGGCAGCTTCCCTGGACGTGCGCCGAGATCAACCGCGTGACACCGCTGCGGATCGGGAAGGAATCCGCGCGCGCCAGATCCCTGCGACCGCACAGCGGCTCGAAGACGTCGCTCGCGGGCCGCACCTCGCGCGCACCCGCTTCGAAGTAGGCGTCCGCGACGACACGCAGTCCCTGGCGCAGGCGCTGCGCCCATTCCGGCGTCGGCGTGTAGTCGATCGACGCCGTGAAGCCGCGCTCGCCGCGTGTCCAGGCGAGATGCCCCGATGGTGCGTCCGGCACAAGCAAGAGCGCCATCGCCGCGTGCCGCAGCTGCGCCATCAGCGCCTTGTGGTCGGCGCCGAAGCCGCCGAGATTGCTCGCGAGCTGCGCGACGCCCACCGAGAGCGGCTCGAAGCGGAAACCGCCGAGCCCGTGCTCGCGTGTGTTCGCGTCGAACTCCGAGCAGTAGGTGGACTGCGGGATGCCGCGCCAGGCCACCACGTCGACGCTGTCCGGGAACAGCGCGGCGACGGGCAGCTGCGGCTGTAGCGAGACGTTGCGGCCGAGCGCGGGCAGGTCGCGCGCGAGACCCGACGCGTCGAGGATGGCCGGCGAATGCACGGCGCCGGCCGCGAGCACGATGCGCTCCGCCTGGACTTCGAAGGGGAGCCGCGGCGTGAGCGGACCGCGTTCGACGACGAAGCCGCTCGCGAGGAACCCGCCGCCGGATCGCGGAACGATGCGTTCGATTCGCACGTCGGTGTAGACGTCCGCGCCGGCCTCGACTGCGCGCGGCAGGTAGTTGAGATGCGCGCCCTTCTTCGCGTCGTAGGCGCAGCCGATCATGCAGTAGCCGCTGCCGATGCAGCCCTCCCGGTTGTGCAGGAAGGTGCCGGTGCGCCAGCCGAGCGATCGGGCGCCGTCCATCGGCAGCGCGTTGTTGCGATTGACCTGCTCGGCCTCGATCGGACGCACGCCGAGCATCGCGAAGACGCGTGCCTGCGACGCGGCGATCTCGCCCGGATCGAGCGCGAGTCCGTGGTGCAGGCGCCAGTGCTCGTAGACCGGCGCAGGCGTCGGTTCGCAATCGGCTGCGTTGATCACCGTCGAGCCGCCGTAGCAGGAGCCCTGCAAGACGTTGACGAGTCCGTCGCGCGTGAGCTGCTGACCGGCGCTGCGATACAGGGCCGGCAGCATCTCGTCGTCGCGCTGGGTCATGTCGCGACCGAGGAAGTGCCCGCCTTCCTCGACGACGACCGTCTCGACACCGGCCGTCGCGAGCGCGTGGGCCACGACCGCACCCCCCGCGCCCGAGCCGACCACCAGCGTGTGCGTGCGGCGCGCGACCGGCGCGCGCAACGCGGCGCCCTGTGCGATCACGGCGACACCACGCGCCTGCCGACCAGCGGACCGTCGTAGCCGAGCGCGGTCCAGCTCTCGTCCGCGGCATAGAACAGGAACAGGCACAGCGTCTTGAGCCCTGCAAAGACCTCGCGCAGGGTCGCGCTGCGCGAGGTACGAAGCGCGTCGATGCAGGCGATCCGAGCATCGACGTCGAGCGCGCTGAAGCGTCCGAGTCGGCCGCTCGCGAGAGGCGATGCCCACTCGACCAGCAACAGTGCACCGCGCACGCCGCGCACGATCTCGGGCCGCTCGTTCGCCAGGTACGCGTCGATGCGCGTGGCGAGATCGAGGTCGCGTGCACCGAGCGCGAAGGCCCCGCCGCGCGGGACGAAGGTGTCCGCGATCGTGTCGAGCAGACTCCACTCCGCGACGCCCAGCACCCGGAGGTCGCGCGGTGCTGCCGCCGTGCGTTCGGGCGCGCAGCCGACGGCGAGCATCGGGACGAGCGCGACGGCGCCCGCCCCTCGCAACGTGCCGCGCAGGAAGCTGCGTCGCGTGACCTCGGGGAGCTGCATCGAGCCGCGCAGTCTAACCCGAGGGACGTCGCCCGCCTGCTAGAGCTTGCGGATCTTCTCGCGGTGCTCGCGCACGTGCTGGGTCGCGTTGCGCGTGTCGAACACGCGCTGCGCCCGCGCGATCACCCGGTTCCAGTCCATCGAGCCGTGGTCCGTCAGGATCACGACCAGGTCCGGCGTCGCGAGGGCGGCGTCGTCCAGATCCACGCTCTTCATCACGTGATGGCCGACGTGGAACTCCGGCACGTGCGGATCGTGGTAGTCGACCTGGGCGCCCTTCTGGAGCAGCAACTCCGCGACCTCGATCGCCGGCGACTCGCGCATGTCCGAGACGTTCGCCTTGTACGCCACGCCGAGGATCAGGATGCGCGAGCCGTTCACCGCCAGCCGGTCTTCGTTCAGGATGTCGGCGATCTTGCGCACGACGTGCACGGGCATCTGTGTGTTGATCTCGGTCGCGAGTTCGATGAAGCGGGCCGGGAAGTTCAGCGCCTTCATCTTCCACGAAAGGTACGTCGGGTCGATCGGGATGCAGTGGCCGCCGAGGCCCGGGCCGGGCAGGAACTTCATGTATCCGTAGGGCTTCGTCGCGGCGGCCTCGATCACCTCCCAGACGTCGAGTCCGAGCTTGTCGCACATCAGCGCCACTTCGTTGGCGAGGCCGATGTTGATGGCGCGGAAGGTGTTCTCCAGCAGCTTCACCATCTCCGCGGCCTGCGACGACGTCATCGGGATCACGGTGTCGAACACCGGCTCGAACGACTTCACCGCGAGCTGCGTGCAGAGCGGCGTCTCGCCGCCGACCACCTTGGGCACGTTGCGCACCTTGAACTTCTTGTTCGCGGGATCGATGCGCTCGGGCGCGAAGGCCAGCGAGAAGTCCTCGCCGACGCGCATGCCCGACGCCTCGAGCAGCGGCAGATACAACTCGTGCGTCGTGCCGGGGTACGTCGTCGAGCCGAGGATGATCAGCTGGCCGGAGCGCAGTCGCTTCCGGATCTCCTCGACGGCTGCGACCATGAACGAAAAATCGGGATCCTTGGTCTTGGTGAGCGGCGTCGGCACGCAGACGTTGATCACGTCGCAGAGCGCCAGCTCGTTCATGTCGACGGTCGCATGCAGGCGACCCGCGTCGCGCTGCACGCGAAGATCGGCCTCGGGCACGTCGTCGATGTACGAACGGCCCGCCATGATCGAGCGCACCTTCTCGGCGTCGAGTTCGAAGCCGGTGACCGGGAAGCCCGCCTTCGCGAACTCGACCGCGAGCGGCAGCCCGACGTAGCCGAGTCCCATCACCCCGATCCGCGCCTCGCGCGCCTCGATGCGCGCGCCCAGTTCCCGAAGCCTCGTCATTCGTTCTCCTTGGGCGCTCGCCCGGCGCCCTCGCGGCCGAAGAAGGTCGCGAAGTATCCATATCCCGACCAGAGGGTGAGCGCCGTCGCGATCACCAGGAACACGAGCCCGATCCTATGTGCCGGCAATCCCCACTGAGGAGTCGGGAAGAGCAACGCCCCGATCGCGATGTTCTGCATCAGCGTCTTGAGCTTGCCGGGCCATGTTGCCGCCATGATGTGGCCGTCGGCCGATGCGAAGCCGCGCAGCCCCGTCACGGCCAGCTCGCGACCGATGATGACGACCACCATCGCGGTTCCCCAGCTCGGGATGCGGCCGCCCGCGAGCAGCACGATCAGGGCCGTCGAGACCAGCAGCTTGTCCGCCAGGGGATCGAGCAGCTTGCCGATCTTCGTGACCATCTGGCCGCGGCGCGCGAGCCAGCCGTCCACCAGGTCGCCGATCGCAGCGACGATGAAGAGCCAGGCCAGGAACTGCGAGCCAGCGCGGGAAGGCCCGAGGAACGGAAAGAAGAGCAGAATCGGCACGACGCCGGTCCGCACGATCGTGATCGTATTGGGGAGGTTCCAGAGGCGTTCGGCGGGCTCGACGGGAGTCGGCGCTGTCGCGGCTTCAGCGGGAGAGTTCGCCATCGTAACGGCGATAGTAGTGGAGGACTCGCTCGACGTATTGCCGCGTCTCGGCATAAGGCGGAATGCCACCGAAACGTTCGACCGCACCGGGTCCGGCGTTGTAGGCGGCGAGAGCGTGCTCCCAGTCTCCAAAGCGTTCGTACATGGCGCGCAGGTAGCGCGATCCTCCCTGCACGTTGTCCTCGGCCTCGAAGGGATCGTCGACGCCCATGTCCTCGGCGGTCGCCGGCATGAGCTGCATCAGGCCTTGCGCACCCTTGTGGGAGCGCGCGTGGGGCTGGAAGTTCGATTCGGCCTTCACGACCGCCTTCACCATCGCCGCGGGCAGGCCGTGGCGCGCCGCGATGCGCGCGATCAACTGGTCGTAGGCCGCCGGACTGCGCGGCTTGCCGCCCCGGCGCTGCGTCGTGCCGAGGTGCAGTGCGGCCTTCTGCGACATGCCCGGGATGTGCAGACGCGACTCGCGCCGGGCGAGGATCAGGACGCCCTTCCCGGTGCCGCCCGCGCTCCCGATCGCGTATTTCCGGAAGCGCGTGTCGGACGGCACGTTCGTCAAGTGAACGACGCCGCGCGCATCGACGTAGCGGTACATCTCCTCGGCGTGAGCGGCGCGATCCGGGGCCCCGAAGAGCACCAGCAACGCGGCCACGAGCCAGACGGTCCGGACTCTGCCCGACAACCTCGCCTCCGCGGCTTTGCGGGTCCCGCCCCGACCCCTCGGGGACCAGACCCGCGATCGTTCGGCTCTGGGGCTATCGGGCGGCCGAGGGGTGGGCCTTAGAGCGGTATCGCTAGAGTCGGCGTCGATGGCCGAACGGCGCGACTTCGATTTCCTGGTCCTCGGCAGCGGCCTGGCGGGCCTCTTCTACGCGCTGCGGGTGGCCGAGCACGGCCGCGTCGCGATCGTGACCAAGCGTGCGGCCGCAGACTCCGCGACCGCCTGGGCCCAGGGCGGCATCGCCGCCGTCCTCGCCGAGGACGACTCCTTTGCGGGCCACAGCGAGGACACCCTCGTGGCCGGCGCCGGCCTGTGCCACGCGGACGTCGTGCAGGCGGTCGTCGAGCGCGCGCCGCGCGTGATCGAGTCCCTGGTGCGCCTCGGGGTCCGCTTCGACGCGGCCGAACCGGGCGGCGCCGACGGCGGCGGCTTCGCGCTCGGGCGCGAAGGGGGCCACCGCAAGCGCCGCATCCTGCACCACCGCGACGCCACCGGGCGCGAGATCGAGCGCGCGTTGCTCGAGCGCGCCCGTGCACATGCGAACATCGCGTTCTTCGAGCGCCACCTCGGCGTGGACCTGATCACCGCGCGACGCTCGGGCGTGTCGGGCGCCGACCGCTGCCTCGGCGCCTACGTGCTCGACGCAGACACCCAGCTCGTGCACCGCTTCCTCGCTCCGATCACGCTGCTCGCCACCGGAGGGGCGGGCAAGGTGTACCTCTACACCTCGAATCCCGACGTCGCGTCGGGTGACGGCATCGCCATGGCGTACCGCGCCGGGGCCACCGTCGCGAACCTCGAATTCATGCAGTTCCACCCGACCTGCCTCTTCCACCCGCAGGCGAAGTCGTTCCTGATCACCGAGGCGGTGCGTGGCGAGGGCGGGATCCTGAAGACCGCCGCGGGCGACGCCTTCATGGGCCGTTATCACGCGATGGCGGACCTCGCCCCGCGCGACGTCGTGGCCCGCGCGATCGACTCCGAGCTGAAGCGCTCGGGCAACGAGTGCGTGTTCCTCGACATCACGCATCGCGACGCCGGCTTCGTGCGCGAGCGCTTCCCGAACATCCATGCCCGCTGCCTCGAGTACGGCATCGACATCACCCGCCAGCCGATTCCCGTCGTGCCGGCCACGCACTACACCTGCGGCGGCGTGCGCACGGATCTCACGGGCGAGACCGACGTGCCGAACCTGTTCGCCGCCGGCGAGGTCGCCTGCACCGGCCTGCACGGCGCCAACCGGCTCGCGTCGAACTCGCTGCTCGAATGCGCCGTCTTCGCGGACGCGGCGGCCACCGAGAGCCTGAAGCGCCTGCCCGACGCGCGACCGGTCGAGGGCGTCCCGGCGTGGCAGGCGCAGTGGGTCCGCGACAGCGACGAAGCGGTCATGATCACCCAGAACTGGGAAGAGGTGCGCCGCTTCATGTGGAACTACGTCGGCATCGTGCGCAGCGATCGCCGTCTCGAGCGCGCGCGCCACCGCATCGGACTCCTGCAGGAAGAGATCAACGAGTACTACTGGAACTTCCGCGTGACGCCCGACCTGATCGAACTGCGCAACCTCGCGCTGGTCGCCGATCTGGCGATCGAGTGCGCGACGTGGCGCAAGGAGAGCCGCGGCCTGCACTACAACCTCGACCACGCCGAGACCGACGACGCGCGCTATCGCGTCGACACGCTGGTCCGCAAGCGCGTGGTCGGCGGCGCCCCCTTCAAGCCCTGAGCGCGCTCATTCCGGCGTGACGTAGGCGCCGCTGATCCCGCCGTCGACCAGGAACGTGGTCCCGTTGACGTAGCTCGACTCGTCGCTCGCGAGGAAGAGCGCGGCGCGCGCGATCTCGGGCGCCTCGGCGAGCCGGCCCATGGGGATGTGCGCGAAACGCCGCGCTCGCGCCTCCGGTTTCGCGAGCAACTCGGCGAGCAGCGGCGTGTTCACGGGCCCCGGGCACAGCGCATTGGCGCGAATCCCCTGCCGCGCGTACTCGACCGCGATCTCGCGCGTCATCGCGAGCACGCCGCCCTTGCTCGCCGTGTAGGCCACCTGCGAGGTGGCGGCGCCGAGCACCGCCACGAACGACGCGGTGTTGATGATCGATCCGCCGCCTGCGCGCAGGAGTGCGGGGATGCCGTGCTTGCAACCGAGAAAGACGCCCTTCAGGTTGACGAGCATCACCTGGTCGAACACTTCTTCGGGCGTGTCGACGGGAGAGCCGTCCTGCGCCGGGAAGATGCCGGCGTTGTTGAAGAGCACGTGCAGCGCGCCGAAGCGCCGTTCGGCCGCAGCGACGGCCGCGCGCAGGTCCTCGCCGCGCGCGACGTCGCAGCGCAGCGCGATCGCCTCGCCGCCCGCCGCTGCGATCTCCGCCACGACGCGCTCGCCCGCCTTCCCGTCGAGGTCCGCGACCACCACCTTCGCACCCTCGCGCGCGAAGAGCAGCGCCGACTCGCGGCCGATCCCGCTCGCCGCCCCCGTGATCAGCGCCACCCTGCCTGCGAGTCTTCCCGGCATCAGAGCTCCGTCTCGAAGTAGATCGACTTGGTCTCGGTGTAGCCGTCGAGCGCTTCGACGCCGAGCTCGCGACCGAGGCCGCTGCGCTTCCAACCGCCGAACGGCGATTCGAGGAACACCGAGCGGCTCGTGTTGACCGACAGCACGCCGGTCTCGATCGCGCGCGCGACGCGCATCGCGCGCTTCGCATCGCGCGTCCACAGCGAGCCCGAGAGGCCGTAGATCGAGTCGTTGGCGAGCTCGATCGCGTGGGCCTCGTCGCGGAACGGCAGCACGGCGGCGACCGGGCCGAAGATCTCCTCGCGCGCGATGCGCATCGCG
>JALOQG010000070.1 GCA_025453505.1 Myxococcota bacterium
GCACGAGGTCAACAATCCGGTCAACTTCGCGCTCAACTCGCTGCGCATGCTGCGGGACACGGTCGCGCAGGTGAACGAGTTCGCGGCGCGCGTCGCGGCCCTCGAGTGGCGCGATCCAGCCAAACTGGCCGACAGCGCCGAGGAACTGGAGAGGCTCGAGGCGGAGATGGGCATCGGCGAGGTGGCGGCCACTCTCGACGAGCTGGTCGGCATCGTGATCGAGGGCCTCGGCCGTACCGGGCGCCTGGTGCGCGATCTGCAGGATTTCGGAGCCCACGGCGATCGCGAGCGGGTCGCCGTCGATCTCCGCAGCGCACTCGACTCGACGCTGCGCCTGCTCCATCCGCTGCTCCAGGAGCGCCGCGTGAAGGTCGAGTGCAGCTATGCGCCGGATCTGCCGGCCGTCGTGGCGGATCCGAGCGCCGTGAAGCAGCTCGTCCTCAACCTGCTCAAGAATGCGGCGGATGCACTCGAAGAGACCGGGGGCAACATCCGGATCGCCGCGGCTCCTTCGGAGGACCGGGGCATGGCCGTGGTCTCGGTGGAGGACGACGGGCCGGGCATCCCGCCCGATCTGCGAGAACGCATCTTCGCGCCGTTCTTCACCACCAAGGCCGCCGGACGGGGCACGGGACTCGGCCTTTCGATCTGCCGGCGGATCGCGGAGGCGCACCAGGGCTCACTCGATGTCGGCGCCGCTGCGAGCGGCGGCGCGCTCTTCACGCTTCGACTACCGGCGGAGACGACGGATGCCGCAACGGATCGGACCTAGGATCGAGCGCCTGCTCGACTATCGCGAGTATCCGATCCTCTTCGTCGACGACGAGCCCGAGAACACCCGGATCTTCGAGCTCACTTTCCGGCGCGAGTACCAGGTGCGCGTCGCGCGCAGCGGCGAAGAGGCGCTGCAGTCGCTGCACGAGCACCCGGCCGCCGTCGTACTCTCCGATCACCGCATGGACGGGATGAGCGGCGTCGAGCTGCTCGCCAAGGTGCGCGAGGTCGATCCGAAGACCGTCCGCATCCTGGTCACGGCCTACGGCGACGCCTCGACGCTGAGCGACGCGATCAACAACGGCTGGATCTACCGCTACCTGCCGAAGCCGTGGACGCCCGACGAGATGCGGCTGACGATCCGCAACGCCATCGAGCACTACGCGCTCGACCGCGAGCGCGAGCAGCTCCTCTACGAGCTCGATGTCCTGAATGGGACCTCGAAGCTCTTCAACCGCGAGCTCGATCTCGTGCCGCTGCTCGATCTGCTGCTCGGCACGCTCACGACGGACCTCGGCTACGACGGTGCATCGGTGTTCCTCTTCGACGCGAGCGGCGATCGCCTCCAACTGGTGCGCAGCCTGCCGCGCGAGTCTGCCATCGCGGCGCGTCCCGCCGAGTTCGACGTGCCCGCCTCGTCTGCGCCGGAGTTCGTCGGCCGCCTGCGAGCGGGGCGCGTGCAGTTCCTCCGCATCGCGGACCTGCTCTCGCTCGAGGCCCCGCTGCGCAAGCTGGCCAGCGAGATCGCGGCCGAAGAGGTGCTCGTCGTGCCGCTCGTCGGCCACGCGGGCGTGGTGGGCGCCCTCGCAGTGGACAATCGGCGTGGCGGCGAAACGCTCGGCGCTTCCGACTACACGCTGCTCGACGGCATCGCCGCGCAGGCGGTGATCGCGATCGACAACGCGCGGCTGGTCGAGGACCTGCGCCGCTCGCGCGAGCAGATGCGGCGCGCGGACCGGCTCGGGACGCTCGGCACCCTGGCCGCCGGTCTCGCGCACGAAATCAACAATCCGCTCGTGTCGATCCGCACCTTCCTGACACTCGCCCCCGGCAAGCGCGCCCAGGGCGATCGCGAGTTCTGGGGCGACTATCACGAACTCGCGCTCAAGGAAGTCGACCGCATTCACGGGCTCGTGAAGACGATGGGCCGGCTCGGTCGCGAGGGCGACGAAGCCGCCTCGCGAGGGCCCTGCGACATCGGCGAGATCGTACGCGACGCCGTCACCCTGCTCTCGCCCGAGGCGGGACAGGGCCGCGTGGCCGTCGACGTGTCGATCGAGGGCGAGGTTCCGAAGATCGTCGCGGTGCGCGACCACGTGCACCAGGTGGTGCTGAACCTGCTGCTGAACGCAATCCAGGCGACGGCGAGACCGGCCGCGGCGGCGGATGCGGAGCCGGCCGCTCGCGTGTGGATCGCCGTTCGGCCCGGCCCGATCGACGGCGTCGAGGGCGTCTGCGTCGAAGTCCGCGACGAGGGCGGCGGCATTCGAGCCGAGGACCTCGAGCGCATCTTCGACCCGTTCTTCACCACCAAGGGGCCGGATCAGGGCTCGGGCCTCGGCCTGATGATCTGTCATCGCATCGTCTCGGATCACCACGGCCGCATCGAGGTCGAGAGCATGGAAGGGCGGGGCGCGACGTTCCGCTTGCTGCTGCCGGTCGGCGCCTGATTTCTTGACCCCTTCCGGCGCTGGTGGTACGAACCTGCCGGTCCCATCTGGTGAAGACCCCTCGCCGGGACCGGAGGCCCTGCGTTGCGCCCGTCTCACCAGTCCCGACCTCGCGTCGTGGCAACTCGTGTGTTCCGTCTCTTGCTGGTCGCGTTCGTCGCGATCCTCGGCGCCGCATCCGCTGCGCGCGCGGAGGAACGCGTGCGCCTCGCCGTGCTGCCGGTCGTCGTGCACAGCCTCGAGGGTCGCGAGTATCTGCAGCGCGGACTCGGCGACATGCTGGTCTCACGGCTGGGTCGCGAGGCGCGTATCGCGGTGATCCCCGTCGAAGATCCCGCAACGGCGACCACCGATCCGGAAGCGGCCCGCAAGAGCGCCCTCGCGAACGGCGCCGACTACGTGGTCTTCGGATCGTTCACGCGCTTCGGCGAAGGTGCGAGCCTCGATCTCTCGTGCGCCTCGGCGCACGATGCCGAACAAGAGCCGCGCAGGATCTACGTGCACGCCGACACGATGGCCGCCCTGATTCCGCTACTCGACGGCGTCGCCGAACGCGCGGCGTTCACGGTCCTGGCCGGCACGGCAGCTGGAACCTCCGTCTCGACCGGTCCTCGTGGCGAGAGCCGCCAGGGCGAACTGGCGGTGCAGAGCCAGACCGAAGCGCAGGCCGCGGCGGCGCGCGAAGCCCTCCCTGAGCCCGATGCCGCCTCGGTGCCCGCCGAATCGCAGCCCGAGCGCGCCGAACCGGGGCTGCCCACGGATCGCGACGCCGAACTCGTTCGCTAAGGTGCGCACCCCAGCTCCTGGGGCGGTGTAGCTCAGTTGGTTAGAGCAGCGGTTTCATAAGCCGCGTGTCGGCGGTTCGAGTCCGCCCACCGCCACCAACCTCCGTCCCTCGCGACTTCCGCCGTTCGCTCCGTTCAAGCGCTCGCGCCGATGCGCCGATCCACTCCCCATCCAGAGCTGGAGGGACGTCGATGCCGGGCGGTGTGAAGGGAACTGCGGTCGCGAGTGTCGTGGAGGACTTGAAGCGCCTCCTCGAGGCGGGGCGAATCCGCCGCGACGAACTCGAGGTGCGCCTCGAACCGGCCGATCTCGACCTGCTCGAGCAGAAGATCCTGCCGTCGTCCTGGTACTCGCTCGGCACGCAGGGGCGAATCACCCAGCTCCTGCTCGAGGTCGAGGGCAAGGGTTCCATCGAGTACCTGCTCGAGCGCGGCCGCCGCGCCGCCGAGCGCATGCGCGAGGGTGGTCTCTACGCGCAGCTCGCGGTCGATCAGGATCGCTGGGGCGAGCGGGTCGGCGCGATGATGATCCCGCTCGGGCCGGCGATCTATCGCGACACCGTCTGGAGCATCGAACTCAGCGGCGTGGGCGATGCGATGCGCTTCGAGATCACGGTGGAAGTCCAGGAAGAGTTCCCCGAAGTGTGTCGGCATCAGACCCAGGGGTTCATCGAGCATGCGTCCTCCTATGCCTCGGGCGGGCGCGTCCGGATGTCGAGTACGCGCGTCTCGCCGACCCGCATCCAGTTCGTCGGCCAGAGCAAGTAGGTTCCTTCGCGGCTCGCGAGGCCAGGGCTTCTTCTCAACCGATGGGGCCGGCCGGCCGATAGCGGAGCGTGTCGCCCGGACCCGCGCTCCAGAGCCGCTATGAGCGGTACGCGCTGATCTTCGACCCGACCCACACGTCGCGGCTCGGTGCAGAGGCGCTCGGCCTCGTCGAGCGCGGGATCGATCCCCTCTACGCGAACGACGTCGACGAAGTGCATCTGATGGCGCTCCAGGAGACGGGACGCGTCGGCGCGCTCGTGGTGCCTGGCGCCTTGTCGCTCGCGACGCTCGACGTGTTGATCGACCGCATTGCGCCCCAGCTCTGGGCGGGTGCGCAGAGCGTGGTCGTGGTGGGTCCGCCGGACGATCGCGCGGTGCTGCGTGAGCTGAAGGACCGCGGGATCTCCTGGGTCCTGCGCGAGCCCTATGACGCGAGCGAGTTCCGATTCGTCGTCGCGGCGGCTCTCGCGACCGAAGACAAGCTCGATCCGCGCAGCGGACTGCGCGTTCCGCTGACGATTCCGATCTGCGTTCGACACGTTGCGGAGTCGACCGACGGACTCGTGCGCAATCTGTCGATCGGCGGAGCCTACGTGGCGCTCGCCGAACCTCCGCCGCCCGGATCGCCGATCCGCGTGGCGCTCCCGATCGGCGATCGGACGCTCGAGACGGACGCGACGGTGGTCTACACGCAGCGGCCCGACGTAGCGGGCCGCGCGGTCCGGGAACCTGGCATGGGCATCGCGCTTCGCGGCCTCGACGACGCCGAGCGCACGAGCATCGCCGGTTTCATCCTCGAGCGGACGAACTGCTTCCGCCTCTAGCTCGGTTCGCAGCGCGCGGAACGATTCTTCCGCGCCGCTCCCTGCGAGCGACGAGACTTCCCAGCCGGCGATGCGGGCGCGGTCGATTCCGCAGCAAAATCAAGCCGGAGCTGGGACCCGTGCGCGGCACGGAAGTTGCTCCCTCATGGGAGCAGACGACCCTGCGGCGCGGCGTTCTCGCAGGCGTTCGGCAGAGGCCACGGCGCGCGTTCCTCGGCGAGACCCGTCTCGGCGGAGAAGATCTCCCCCAGAGACGTCGATTGGGTGTGGAGGGACAGGTAGAGCGCCGCGGCACGCCGCGACGGACGCCGCGCCGCTTCCTGCCTCCGGCGGAGGAGTTCAGCGTCTCGTGTCGTCGACGGCTTCGATGCGGTGCTTCTGGATCTTGCCCGTCACGGTACGCGGCAGCGAAGTCACCGCGACGAACGAGTGCGGCACCTTGAACGACGCGAGCCGCTCGCGTCCCCAGGCGCGGAGCGCCTCGACGTCGAGCACGACGCCCGCGGCCGGTACGACGTAGGCGCGCCCGACTTCTCCCCAGCGCGCGTCGGCCACGCCGACGACTGCGATCTCCGCGACGTCCGGGTGCTGCTGATAGGTCTGCTCGACCTGCGCCGGATACACGTTCTCGCCTCCCGAAATGAAGAGGTCGCGCGCGCGTCCGACGAGCGTCACGAAGCCCTCGGTGTCGCGCGTCGCGAGGTCTCCGGTGCGCAGCCAGCCGTCCTCGCGCAGTGTCTCGGCGGTCGCCGCAGGTCGTTGCCAGTAGCCCGTCATCGTGATCGGGCCGCGCACGACGATCTCTCCGGTCTGTCCGACGTCGACGTCGCGCCATTGCGGTACCGGCCGGTCGAGAGAGTCGCGTGCGACGATGCGAAGCTCGACGTGGAAGACGGGCTTGCCGACGCTGCCGGCCTTGCGAATGGCGTCGCGCGCATCGAGGCAGCACAGGATCGACGTCTCGGTCTGCCCGAAGCCCTGCTTCAGCCGCACGCCGCGCGACTCGAAGGCGTGGATCAGCTCGACGGGGATCGCCGCGCCGGCGGTGAACGCGAAACGCAACGACGCGAGATCGGCGCGGCCGCCGCGTGCATCGAGCGCGGCGAGGAGCTCGCCGAACATGGTGGGAACACCACCGAAGTACGTCACTGCGTGCTCCGACACGGCGCGCCACAGCCCCGACGCGTCGAAGTGACGCTGGAGCACGACGCAGGCGCCGGCATAGAGCGCCGGGAGCGCGAGGATCTGGAGGCCGAAGGAGTGAAAGAGGGGCACGACGGTCAGCACGCGGTCGCGGCCCGAGAGGTCGAAGAAGAGCTGGGCGTTGAGCGAATTGAAGAGCGTCTTGCGGTGCGGGAGCAGGGCGCCCTTCGGCACGCCGGTGGTTCCGGAGGTGTACATCAGCAGCATCGGATCGTCGGGTGTGACCGGCACGACCTCGAAGCGGGGGGGGAAGGCCGCCAGCGCGGCCTCGTAGGCGTCCGTGGCGTCGCCCGCGGCGACTCGCGTCGGCGCGCGGCGCGCGCCTTCGCAGGCTCTCGCGATCCGGTCGTCCAGCGACGCTTCGTGCAAGAGCACGCGCGGCTCCGCGTCGTCGAGGATCTCGCGCAGTTCGGGTGGCGCGAGCCGCGTGTTGATCGGGAGTGCAATCGCGCCGAGGCGCGCGGCCGCGAAGACGGTCTCGAGGAAGGCGGTGCGATTGGCGAGGGCGATCGCGACACGATCGCCACGCGCCACGCCGTGCGCGGCGAGCATCGCCGCGCAGCGCGCGCTTCGTTCCTCGAGCGTCGCGTAGCCGATGCTGCGCTCTGCCTCGACGATCGCGATGCGCTCACCGGTCGTCGCGGCGCGACGCGCCAGCCAGCCTCCGGCGTTGTGCAAGGCGCTCGTGCGCATGCGGCGATCGGTACCGGAGGGGGCAACGCCCCGCCAGCCGCACTACCTTGGTCGCATGAACCTGAAGGGCGAGACCGCCTTCGTCGGACGGCATTGTGGGTCGAACCGCTACGACGTGACGCGCGAGCTGGTGCGCTTCTACGCCGACGCGCTCGGCGACGCGAGTCCCCTCTACGAATCGTACGCGCCGTCGCTGCTCTTCCATTCCGAGTGTTACAAGGTGCTCGGCGAGTGGTATCTGAAGAACCTGTTCGGGAATCTGCATGCGCGCCAGGACTGGGAGCTCTTCGGCGCGGTTCCGATCGGGTCGCCCGTGCACACGCGATCGACGATCATCGAGCGTTATCACAAGCGCGGCCGCGACTACGTCGTCAACGAGACGGATCTGATGGATGCCGAAGGCCGGTTGCTGGTACGCGGCCGCACGCACCAGTCGTTCCTGCCCGCCGGCGGTCCCGCGAAGTCCGGCTTCGTCGTCGACGAGAACACCTCGCGCGAGAAGACGCGCGCCGCGGCGGCGCCGTTTCCGACCGCCACGGGGGCCGATCTTCCGTCGCTCGAGAAGGTGGTGGACGAGCGACGCTGCTGGATGTTCTCCGGCCCGGGCCGGAACTATCACACGGACCGCGAGGCGGCGAAGCAGTTCGGCTTCCCCAACATCGTCGTGCAGGGCATGATGAGCACCTGCTTCGTGCACCAGCTGATGCACGACCACTTCGGCCGCGGTTGGGTGATCGGCGGCAAGATGTCGCTCAAGCTCACCAACGTGCTCTGGGTGGACGAACGCGTGTTCGTGCGCGGCCGGATCCGCGAGGAACAGTCCGAAGGGACGCAGACGCGCGTCGCGTGCGACGTGTGGGTGGAGAAGAGCGACGGAACCCGCGTCGTCATCGGCGAAGCGAGCGCGCTCGCCTAGGCAGGGCGGCGTGGGCGCGAAGCTGCGCGCTGCGCTCCGGGTGCAGGGCCTCGAAGGCCGCGCGATCAGCGTCGCATGCTCGGGCGGCGTCGACTCCGTGGTGTTGGTGCACACGCTCCACGAGATCGGTCAACGCGTCTCGATCGCACACGTCCACCACGGCCTGCGCGGCGAAGGCGCCGACGCGGACGAGGCGTTCGTCGCGGCGCTGGCGAAACGTCTCGATCTCCCGTTCGCGCACCGACGCGTCGATCCGCGCGCGCGGATCGCGGCGGCCGCATCGAGTCGCGAGCGCCCGACCGTGCAGGAGGCGGCGCGGCGTCTGCGGGCCGACGCCCTCCGCGACGCCGCACGCGAACTCGGGGCGGATCACGTCGCGCTGGCGCACAACGCCGACGATCAGGCCGAGACCGTGCTGCTCCGGCTGCTTCGCGGCGCCGGCCCGGAGGGTCTCGGGGGCATCCCCGAACGCTCGCCCGACGGTCTCTTCGTGCGTCCGCTACTCGGCATCGGCCGACGCGAGATCCTCGCCCACGCCATGCGTCGGGGCATCGAATGGCGCGAGGACCCGAGCAACGCCGACCGGCGCTACGCGCGCGCGCGGCTGCGGCACGAGTGGTTGCCGGGTCTCGCACGCGACTTCAACCCGCGATTGCTCAGGGCGATCGGGGATCTGGCCGAAGCGCAGCGCAGGGAGTCGGAATGGATTGCGCTCTCGGTGGAGCAGGAGGCAGATCGGCGCTTCGCGCGGGAGGCGAGCGGTGCGCTCCGCATGCCGGCGGACGTCTGGAACGCGGACGCCTTGCCCGACGCGATCGCGCGCCGACTCGCCCGACTCGCTCTGCATCGGATGGGCGCTGCGCGCGACGTGACGCGCGCGCACGTCGAGCGGATCGTCCGGTTCTGGCGCGACGGCCGGCCGGGACGCAGGCTCGAGTTGCCGGGCGGACTCGTGCTCGCTCGCGACGAGCGGGGCTTTTCACTCGCACGCAACTTGCCCCCGGCAACCGGCTGCTAAGCTCGACCCGCGGCTGCGGTTTCTCCCCCGCATCGCACGGTTTCCGTTTCGAGCGTCCAGCTCGGTTCGTGTCTCGGTCGTCCCTTGGGGCGCGCCAGAAGAGGTCGGTGTGACGCAGCAGTTCTACAAGAATATGGCTCTGTGGGTCGTGATCCTGCTCATGATCCTGCTCCTGGTCACGATGCTCCGACAGAGCCAGGTGGCGCCGACCGACGTGCCGTTCAGCAAGTTCCTCGCGCAGGTCGAGGCCGGCGAGGTCGCGGCGGTGACGATCGAGCAGGGCCGCATCGAAGGCCGGCTCGGCACGGGCGAAGCCTTCACGAGCTTTGCGCCCGCAGTCACGGACAAGCTGCTCGAAACGCTGGCGGCGAAGAACGTCGAGGTGACGGCGCGGCCGCCGCGCGAGTCGCCGATGTGGCAGCAGATCCTGATCATGTGGTTCCCGTTCCTGCTGCTGATCGGTCTCTGGGTCTTCTTCATGCGGCAGGTCCAGTCGGGCGGCGGCAAGGCGATGAGCTTCGGCAAGTCGCGCGCGCGCCTCCTCAACGAGAGCCACAACCGGGTGACGTTCGCCGACGTCGCCGGCGTGGACGAATCGAAGGCCGAACTCGAAGAGATCATCGCGTTCCTGCGCGATCCCAAGAAGTTCACCAAGCTCGGCGGCCGCATTCCGAAGGGCGTGCTGCTCGTGGGACCGCCGGGCACCGGCAAGACGCTGCTCGCGAAGGCCGTTGCCGGCGAGGCGGGCGTACCGTTCTTCTCCATCTCGGGCTCCGACTTCGTCGAGATGTTCGTCGGCGTCGGCGCATCGCGCGTGCGTGACCTCTTCCTGCAAGGCAAGAAGAACGCGCCCTGCATCATCTTCATCGACGAGATCGACGCCGTCGGTCGCCACCGCGGCGCCGGACTCGGCGGCGGTCACGACGAGCGCGAGCAGACGCTGAACCAGCTGCTCGTCGAGATGGACGGCTTCGAGTCGAACGAAGGCGTCATCCTGGTGGCGGCG
>JALOQG010000071.1 GCA_025453505.1 Myxococcota bacterium
CCAGAGCCCGCGATGGCCGCGAGCGAGGCGGTCGCGGTGCTGTGCCTCGGGCTCGTCGTGGCGCGGAGGCAGCGCGAAGCGAGGCGTTAGCCGGCCGCGACGGCTCCTTCCCCTCGCTTCGAGGGCGAGCTCGAACCGCTCATTCACGAACGCCGTCGGAAGCTACTCGGCGAATCTCAGGGCATCGCCGTTCCCATCAGTGATCGATCTGGATCTGCGTTGCGATTCACGAGTTGCTGCCCGAGGTCCCCTCGAAGCGAAGGGAAGGAGCCGTCGCGGGATCCGGCTGACGCCTCGCTTCGCGCTGCCTCCGCGCCACGACGAGCCCGAGGCACAGCACCGCGACCGCCTCGCTCGCGGCCATCGCGGGCTCTGGTGCCGGGAGCATGGCCTCGAATAGATCCGCGGTCGCGCTGGAGTCGCTGACCCCGTCGACCATGTCGGTGAAGGTCGCCACGAAGAAGACCGATCCGCCGGCGGGACTGACGATGAAGGAGAACGGCTCGACGCCCGACTCGAATGGTCCGCTCAGTCCGCCGTTGGCCGGTGCCGTGCCGGCGGCGTTGGTGGTGAGCAAGGTCTGCACACCGGCTGCGACGTCAAAGGCGTAGAGATTGGTCGCGAAGTTGAAATTCAGGGCCTCGGTGACTTGCGACCCGAGCAACACGTTGTCGGTGAACACGAGGAATGCACTGTCCGGGCTGAACTCGGCGTCGCGCGTAGCGCCCTGGTCGTAACCGACGCCTCCACCGCCGAGACCTGCGGTGACGAGCCTGGTCTGCCCGCCCGCGAGATCACGAACGAAGAGGTCCCGGGTCGAGGAAGTGGTGAAGCCATCGACGAGATCGTCGGCGTCGCTGACGAAAGAGACGTAGCGCCCGTCGGGGCTCACGACGACGTCGTCGCTGCTGGTGCCTTGGGTGCTGGCGGTTGCGGTGCCCGCGGCGTTGACGGTCACGGCCTCGAACACGCCGTCGGTGAGGCGATAGCGGAACAGATCGGCTTCTCCGTTGGTATCCGCGAGACCGTCGACGACGTCCGTGGCATCGCTCTTGAAGAACAGGTGCTCGCCGTCGGGACTGAAGCGCACGAATCCCACCCGCACGCTGCTGCTGTCGTTGCGCGCGACGTAGGCAGTGGTGTCGGCGAGCATGTCGCGCACGTAGAGGTCATCCTTGATGTCGCCACCGGCTGACTCGGGAGTGAGGTTGGTGCTGGCGCTGCCAAACGCGACGTGGCGGCTGTCGGGACCGACACTGACGTCCCGCGAGACCTTGTCGCCGGCGGCGGTTCCGGTCGGATCGACGCTCAGGATCTCGACGACGTGGCCATCGACGTTCCACGAGAAAACGTCCTCGCCGTTGTTGGTGTCGGCGATGCCAGCGACGAGGTTGGTTCCCGGCGACGTGAATACGATCGCGTGGCCGTCGGCCGTCCACGTGTAACGGGACGAGAACTGCGCCGCCGCGTCGTCGGCACCGCGAGTGACGAGAAAGGTCGTGTCGGTTTCGGTGTCGCGGACGAACAGGTCGGTGAAGCCGTTGGTGTCGGTGACGCCGGCAACCATGTTGGCCGCCGTGCTGAGAAAGGCGATGGAGCGGCCGTCGGGGCTGAACGAAGGAGGATCGTCGACCACGAGCCCGGCCGCTGCACCGGCGAGGCTCGGGCTCAGGAGTTCGGTGGTTCCCGCCTCCAGATCGAAGAGGAAGAGATCGCGTCCGCCGCCATCGCTGATGCCCGCGACGAGGTCGCTCGCCAAGCTGATGAACGCGATCGAGCCGCCATCCGGGCTGAACACCGGTGGGTCGGCGGTGAAGCTCGTCACGTTTCCAGTGGCGGTTCGCGCCGCGTTCGTGGTGATGCAGGTCGTGGATCCGGTCTCGAGATCGCGTACGAACCAGTCCGGTGCGTTGTTGGTATCGGCAAGCCCGGCGACGAAGTTGGCGGCTTGGGTACGGAACAGAAGGTGGCGGGAGTCGGGGCTGAAGACCAGGGCGAACAGTGCGTTCGCGGTGTTGTAGCCGAGCGCATTGCCGGCGGCATCGACGCTCAAGATCGCCGTGGTTCCAGCAACGCGGTCTGCGAGGAAGAGGTCGGCCGCGCCGTTGGTGTCGGTGACGCCCGTGACCAGATCGTTCGCAGTGCTGGTGAAGACGACGTAGCGGCCGTCGGGGCTGACATCTTCCGTGGATCCGGGATTGCGATTGAGACCGACCCCGCCCGCGGGCGATCCGCCGAGGTCCTCGCTCACCAACAGGGTTGCCAGGGACCGTGTCGGCGATGCGAGCGCGAGTGCGAGAATCGTCATCGCAGCGAAACGAGGAACGAGAAGCGACCGTCGATGATTCACGCGGCGGCTCGTGCCGAGACAGAATGCCGGCTTTCCGTGCATGGAAATGACCTCGTAGAGTTCGATCGGGTGTCGAGACTGACGGCGCGTACGGAGCCCTGGCCGCCCGATGCTCGTCGAGCGACGCGACTGCGGCAATGCCTTCCTGGCGCGGCTCTCGGCGCACGATCTCCGGACCCTGGCGATCCGGCCGCGCGCGGGTTCCTGGGCGGCATCGCGAATCGCGGGACGGAGACAGCTCCGGCCGCCGCATGGGCACCAGAAGGCACCTGTTCCGCGGCCGCCTCAGCCGATCGAGGCGGCGAGCTCCGCGAGCTGCGTGACGTTCGCCACCGCCGGTTCGAAGAGCCCGCGCGGATCTCGCGATAGGCAGCGGTAGCTGCTACTTCAACGTCCTTCCGCCCGGCAGCGGTGTCGAGGCGATCTTCATCGGATCCACCTCCGGCGACGAGTTCGCCGGCACGCTTTCCATGAGCGGCACCTACCGCATCCAGGTCTACCAGATGCGCGCGACGGCGCGGCGCAAGGAGACCTGCAAGTACGCGCTCACCGTCGAAATCCGCGGCGGCTCGGCCGCGGCTGCGTCACCCGAGGCCGCCGCGAAGGCAAGCGGCCCCGTCGTGAGCCGCGGAAACATGGCGGCACACTGCCGCGGCGAGGCGTCGAGCATGTACGGCGTGAAGCCCGCATACATCCTGACGGGACAGATCACCGACGCCGCGGGCGGCGGATCCACGATCGAAGGCACGGCCGATCAAGGCACGAATGGCACCAAGAAGTTCCGGTGCCGCTTCGACGCGGCTGGCCACTTCGTCGAAGTCATGCCGCTCGACAGCGACGGCGAGTAGAGGGAAGGAGAAACCATGCAGCGAGCGATTGCGATGACCGTGTTGGCGCTCTTGCTCGGCTCGCCGCTGGTGGCTTGCGAGCAGCGCAAGCAGAGCCCGATGGAGAAGGCCGGCGAGAAGATCGAAGAAGCCGTCGACGAGCTCACCCACCCGAACGAGGGGCCGCTCGAGAAGGCCGGGCGCAAGACGGACGAGGCAATCGAGGACGCGAAGAAGAAGCTCGAGTAGGCCGCACACTCGCGCCTCGACCGCGCGAAGATCTCGCCGCATCTGGGGAACGCGAGGCTCGCCCTGTCTTCCGCATCAGCGTGCGAGTCGGGAGGCGGGGGCGCCGAAGAAGGCGAAGCGCGGTCCACGGCAAGAGCCGGGCTTCAGCGATCGGGCAGCAGCGACTGTGCGCGCGGCTCGCCGGCCGGCCGCGGCGCGACACGCGCCGGCTTCGGCTGCGACGTCCGCTCCATCGGCTCCGCGCGCTTCGCCGGTGCCGGCGCTCGCTCGCGATTCGGATTGCGACGCGACGGCTCGATCTGCACCGCGTTGGTGTTCAGCTCGCCGTGCTGCAGATCTTCGTTCGCGAGCGTGTCGGCCGCGGCGCGTGCCACCTCGGCGTGTAGCAAGCCCGTCAGCAGGCAGAGGATCACGAGAATCGCTTTCATGCGCGCTGCATCGGCCCGCGCGGGCCTGCTCTGAAGGGCTCCGGCGGATGCGGCCCGCTACGTCGGCGCGCCACCCCGCGCCGCGCCCGCCGCGAGATGCTGGAGCAGCTCCGCCTGGATCAGGCGTCGGCCCGGCGCGAGACGGTGCGAGAGGCCGTTCAGCAGCACGAGCGTGCGGGCGACGAGCGCGAAGTCTTCGGGGATCTGGCGCACCGCGCTCTCGCCGAGGATGTCGAAGAGGCCCGTTTCGCCGTCGGAGTCGCCGAGCATCAGCAGCATCATCGGGCGCAGGTGCTCGGGCTGCAGCGCGCTCGTGTCGAAGCCGAGCTGCGCGGCGGCTTCGAGCGCCGCGCGCGAGTCGCCGATCATCGCCGACACCATCATCTGCGCGACGCGCCGCGCGAAGCCGGGCGGCAGCTCCTTGCAGAGCCCGAAGTCGAGCAGACCGATGCGGCCGTCGGGCAGCACGAGCAGGTTGCCCGGGTGCGGATCGCCGTGGAAGAAGTCGTGCTCGAAGATCATCGCGCCGTAGAGCGCGCCGATCTTGCGCGCGACGACCGGCAGCTTGTGGCCGGCCGCGACGAGCGCCGCCGTGCGCGCGACCTGGATGCCGTCGATGTACTCGAGCACGATCGTGTTGGTTCCGCAGAGCGCGGTGAAGACGCGCGGCACGACGACGTCGGGAGTGTCGGCCAGCGTCTTCGCGAGCCGCTCGGTCGCGCGCACCTCGCGCGGGAAGTCGAGCTCGAGCTCGATGAAGCGCGTGACCTCCTCGACCATGGTTCGCATGTCGATGCGGCGCTGGACGCGCTGGATCAGCGAGACCACGCGCCGCAGCAGCGCGAGATCGAGCGGGATGATGCGCGGGACTTCCGGGTAGCGGATCTTGACGACCGCCTCCTGGCCGTCGCGCAACGTCGCGCGATGCACCTGCGCGAGCGAAGCGGCGGCGAGCGCTTGCGGGTCGATGGTCGCGAAGACTTCGGCGAGCGGCCGGCCGAGATCGGATTCGACGAGCGGCGCGAGCGTCTCGAACGGGCGCGGCGGCACCGCATCGTGGAACTGGCTCAGCTCGTCGATGAACGGCGCGGGCAGGAAGTCGGCGCGGGCGCCGAGGATCTGCGCCGCCTTCGTGAACGCGCCCGCGAGCAGCAGCGCGACGGCCTTCACCTCGCGCGCGGCGGCCGTGTGCGCCCGCGTCCAGGCGGCGGCGTCGGGCCGGAAGCGCGGGCTGCGCTCGCGCGCGAGAAGCAGCAGGTAGCGCGGCAGCACGCGCGCGATCGCGAGTTGGACGCGCAGCACGCGCACCACGCGGTAGTGTCGGATCTTCACGAGGCACTCTCTTTCTGGGGCGCGACACCGCGGAGGAAGAGTTCCGCGAGGGTCTTCGTGATCTCGGTCTCCGGCACGGGGAGGAGCTGCCCGGCGCCGAGGATCTCCTGGGTCAGGAAGGTCACGACGATCATTCCGACGAGCCCGCGCACCGCGATCACCGTCGAGAGTTCCGCTGCGCGCGCCGGGCCGATGCGCGCATCGAGATCGCGTGCGAGCGCGGCGTTCGCGGGAACGAGCACGCGCGCGACGGCCTCGCGCGCCTCGGCGAGATGCGTCGGCATCTCGCGCAGCGCGACGAGCAGCAGATCGCGCTGCGAGGCGAGGTGCCGCCAGGCGCCGCGCACGAAGCCGTGCACGGCCTCTTCGAGGCTGCGCGTTTTCAGGTCTTCGATCAGCGCGAGCACGTTCGGCACCAGCGAGTTGCGCCGCAGCACTTCGAGCAGCAGCGCGCCCTTCGTCTCGAAGTAGAGATAGAAGGTGCCCTTCGCGATTCCGGCTTCGCCGGCGATCGTCGCGACCGAGGTGCCGTCGTAGCCGCGCTCGGCCCAGAGCTTCAGCGCGACGTCGGCCAGCGCCTGGCGGCGGGTCGCGTAGAAGGCGTCGCGGTCGCTTGCGGCAATGCGGGGCACGCGTTTATCATGACCGGGCAGTCGGTCATTTTCAACCCGCGCCCGCCGAGGAGAGAGCCGATGGCCTCCGCAGCCCCGAACGTCCCGCGTAGCGAACCGAAGGCGAGCGGCGAGACCCAGAACTTCGACCTGCTCCTTCCGCTGCGCAGCGCCGGCTCGCTCGAGAATCCCTATCCCATCTATTCGCTGATCCGGACCGTGCGCCCGGTGCTCGAGGTTCCGGTCCCGGGCTGGGACGGCCCCGGCATGTGGATGCTGACGCGCTACCGCGACGTGCACGACGTGCTGCGCGACGCGCGCTTCTCGGTCGAACGCATCCGCGCCCCGCTCGTGCGCGACAACCTCGACCGCATGCCCGAGTTCCTGCGCCAGAGCGCGCAAGGCCTGCGCTCGATGCTGATCATGGACCCGCCCGATCACACGCGCGTGCGTAAACTCGTGAACAAGGCCTTCACGCCGAAGCGCATCGCCGCACTGCGCGATCACATCGAGACGCTCGTGGGCACGCTGCTCGACGAAGCCGCCGAACGCGGCCGCTTCGACGTGATCCACGATCTCGCCGAGCCGCTGCCCGCGATCGTGATCGCCGAACTGCTCGGCGTCCCGGCGAGCGACCACCGCCGCTTCCGCGAGTGGTCGAGCGCGCTGATCTCGGGCATGGCGTCGCCGAACGCCGACGCGCGTGCCGCCGCCACCGAGGCCGGCCGGCACCTCTTCGGCTACCTCGCCGACACCATCGCGGATCGCCGCCGCGCGCCGCGCGAGGACCTGATCAGCGCGATGATCGAGGCGCAGGAGGAGCGCGACGCGCTCTCCGACGCCGAGCTCCTCGCGACGAGCAATCTGCTGCTGCTCGCCGGCCACGAGACGACCACGAACCTGATCGGCAACGGCATGCTCGCGCTGCTCCGCGAGCCCGCAGAGTGGCGGCGTCTCTGCGACACGCCGGATCTCCTGCCGACCGCGATCGAAGAGCTGCTGCGCTTCGACGGCCCCGTGCAGGCGACGCTGCGCGTCGCGCTCGAAGACGTCGCGATCGACGGCCACGCGATTCCGGCGGGCGCGCTCGTGCTCGTCTCGATCGGCGCGGCGAACCACGACCCCGCGGTGTTCGCAGATCCCGACGAACTCGACCTCGCCCGCGACCCGAACCCGCACCTGGCCTTCGGCTTCGGCACCCACTTCTGCCTCGGTGCGCCGCTCGCACGGCTCGAAGCGCAGCTCGCCTTCGAGGCGCTGACGCGGCGCTTCCCGAAGCTCGCGCTCGTCGACGACCGCCCCGAGTACCGGGCCAACCCGGTGCTGCGCGGTCTCGTGCGGCTCGAGGTGGAGCGAGCCGCCTAGAGGATCCGGAACCGCTGGGGCACTGCGCCGCACCGGGTGGTGCTTCGCGTCACCGCAGGTGCGGCGAGAAGCGACGGCCGTCGTCCAGGCGGGGGCACGTTGATTGCAAAATCAAACCCGCCAAGCCCGAGGGGAGTCCCCGATGTCGAACCAGAACGCAGCCTCCGGATCCGCGGCCGGAGCGGCCGAACACTTCGACGTGCTGATCGTCGGCGCCGGGATCTCCGGCGTCGGCGGCGCCTATCACCTGCAGCACCAGCGGCCCGGAACCCGCTTCGTCGTCCTCGACGCGCTCGAGGACTTCGGCGGCACCTGGCGCACGCACCGCTATCCCGGCATCCGCTCCGACTCCGATCTCTACACCTTCGGCTACCGCTTCAAGCCGTGGACCGGCCCGCCCGTCGCGACGGCGGAGGAGATCCTCCTCTACATGAACGAGGTGATCGAGGAGAACGATCTCGCGCGCCACATCCGCTACCGGCACCGCATCGATGCCGCGCGTTGGTCGAGCGCGACGAACCTCTGGACCGTGGAGGCCACGCGTACCGACACCGGCGAGCGTCTTCGCTTCACCACGAACTTCCTCTGGATGTGCCAGGGCTACTACCGCCACTCGCAGGGCTACACGCCGGAGTGGAAGGACATGGATCTCTTCCGCGGCCGCATCGTGCACCCCCAGACCTGGCCCGACGATCTCGACTACGAGGACAAGAACGTGCTCGTGATCGGCTCGGGGGCGACGGCGGCGACGCTGGTGCCCGCGATCGCGCCGAAGACGCGCCACACCACGCTGCTCCAGCGCTCGCCGACCTACTTCCTGCCGGCGCCGAACCGCAACGAACTCGCGGACACGCTGCGCCAGCTCGACATCGACGAGACCTGGATCCACGAGATCGTGCGCCGCAAGATCCTCCACGACCAGCAGCTGCTGACGAAGGTCTGCATCGAGCAACCCGAGATCGCCAAGGAGGAACTGCTGAAGGGCGTGCGCGCGTTCCTGCCGGAAGAGACGGTCAAGGAGCACTTCACCCCGAAGTACCGGCCGTGGCAGCAGCGCCTCGCGTTCGTACCGGACGGCGACCTCTTCCAGGGCATCCTGGCCGGCAAGGCGTCCGTCGTCACCGGCGAGATCGACCGCTTCACGGAGAAGGGCGTGCTGCTCCAGTCCGGCCAGGAGCTCGAGGCCGACATCATCCTCACCGCGACGGGCTTCCAGATCAGCATCCTCGGCGACATCGCCTTCACGATCGACGACAAACCGCTCGACTTCGCGAACACCGTGACGTACCGCGGGATGATGTTCACCGGCGTGCCGAACCTGCTCTGGGTGTTCGGCTACTTCCGCGCGAGCTGGACGCTGCGCGCCGACCTGCTCGCGGACTTCGTGTGTCGGCTGCTCGCGCAGATGCAGGCGAAGGGCGCGAAGCGGATCGAGGTGGCGCTGCGGCCCGAGGATCGCGACATGCCGCTGCTGCCCTGGATGGACCCGGCGAACTTCAATCCGGGCTATCTGACCCGCGCGATGCACCTGCTGCCGAAGCGCGGCGACAAGCCCGAATGGCAGCACACGCAGGACTACTGGCGGGAGAAGGAAGAGATCCCCGCGATCGACCTCGACGGCAAAGAGTTCGTCTACTCGTAGGTCGGGTGAGAGTGCCGACGGCGGCCTCTCCCGGACACGCGACTCAGCGCCGCGACGGCCGCCAGTAGGGCACCGCCAGCCCGTCCTCGCACTCGACGGCGTAGGCCTCGACGGGCATGCCGATCTGCACGCTCTCGATCGGACAGCCGGTGACGCTGCCCATCATCCGGACGCCTTCCTCGAGTTCGACCATCGCGACCGCGTAGGGGACCTCGCCCTTGAACGGCGGCTGACCGTTCTGGCGCACGATCGTGAAGGTGTGTACGACGCCGCGGCCCGACGCGGTCGCCCAGGCCGAGTCGCCGCCGCACGCAGTGCAGAGCTGACGCGGATAGAACTGGACGTGGTCGCAGGTGGGGCAGCGCTGGTAGAGGAGTTCGCCGCGCGCGGCGGCTTCGAAGAAGGCGCGATCGAGGGCGCCCGGAGCGAGCTTCGGCCGATCCCAGCTTCCGCCGCGCACGACTTCCATCGCCATCACTCCCTCCCCAGTACGACGGCGCCGATGCACGAGAGCCAACCGCCCGATCCCACCGCGAGCGCGAGCTTCGCGTCGGGGACCTGCGCGTCGCCGGCCTCGCCGCGCAGTTGGCGCACGGCTTCCGCGATCAGGAAGAGCCCGCGCATGCCCGAGTGGCACGCCGAGAGTCCGCCGCCGTCGGTGTTCAGCGGATGGCGGCCGCCGCGCCGCAGGTGTCCCTGTGCGACGAAGTCCCCGCCCTCCCCTTTCTTGCAGAAGCCGGCGTCTTCGAGCAGCACGAGCACGGTGATCGTGAAGCTGTCGTAGAACTGCAGCGTGTCGACGTCGCCCGGCGCGACGCCCGCGCGCGCGAACGCCTCGGGGATGCAGGTG
>JALOQG010000453.1 GCA_025453505.1 Myxococcota bacterium
AGCTGGCACCAGATCTCGTCGCCGCGCGCGAGCGGTTCGAGGAAGCGCGACTTCTGCTCGGGCGTGCCGTGCGCGATGATCGTCGGGCCCGCCATCGCGGTGCCGACGACGAAGATCGATTCGCCGAGTCCGAGCCGGTCGAGCTCCTGGTTCCAGATGATCGACTCGATCGGGCCGGCGCCGCGGCCGCCGTATTCCGTCGGCCACAGGATCGCTCCCCAGCCGTTCTCGAAGAGTGTCCTCTGCCACGCGCGCGAGCCGGTGAGCAGCACCTCCTCGTCGACGTTCTCGGCGAACGGATGCTCCCAGCGCGCGGGACGGTTGGCTTCGAGGAAGGCGCGCGCTTCGGCGCGGAAGGCGGCCTCACGAGGGGAGTCGCGGAAATCCATGGGGCGAAACTAGAACAGGTTCCATTTTCCGCCCAGAGCCATCGCGGGGCGTCAGCGAACGCCTCGCGCGATCCCGGCCACGGCCGCCAGCGCCATCGCTGCGCCGAGCCACGGCCGCAGCGGAAACGGCGGCGCGTGGCGCGCCGTGATCTCGCGCCGCGCGCGCTCGACCTCGGCCGGCGAGCGCGGCTGCGTCTGCTCGAAGCGCCGCACCTCGGCGGCGATCGCCACTTCGCGCTCGGGCGTGAAGGTCGCCGCGTAGACGGGATCGGCGCGCAGTCGCTGCTCGCCGAGGGCGAGCGCGCCGTGTGCGGCCGAGGCCGCGAGGATCGCGGCCGCGAGCGATGCGGCGCGCGCGAAGCGGCTCGCATCGGGAAGCCGCGACGCGAGTCTGCGCGCGAGCGCCGTCGCGAAGCACGCGCAGACGGCGACGAGCGCGCCGCTGCCGGCGGCGACGAGTCCGACGCGCCGATCGCCGAGCAGCTGGTGCAGCGTGCGGCCGTCGCCGACGCCGTAGTGCACGCCGGTCGCGAGATAGAAGAGCGCGTGCGCGATCCAGAGCGATCCGACGCAGAGCGCCGCGAGACCGAGCGCGCCGTCGGGCCGCCGCCGCGCCGCGAGCACGAGTGCCGCACCGAGTACGAGCTGGAGCGCGATCCCGCCGAGATCGATCGCGAGCGAGTGCGCGAGCGACACGCGCGTGCACGCGAACTCCACCCAGCCGCCGCCGAACACGAAGAGCCGGATCTCGCCGAGCGTGCAGCCGAACGCCGCCGCCGGTCCCCAATGGCCGCCGATCTCGTGCAACACGAGACCCGTGCGGCTCGCGAGGAGGCCGATTGCGAGGAGCAGCGCCGGGAGAGAAAGCATGCGCGTCATCGAAGCCCGGCGATAGCATGCCGCGATGATCGAATCGCTGCCCTACGAGCCGCAGCGCGTGCTCGCGATCGGCGCGCACCCCGACGATGTCGAGTTCTTCGCGGGAGCGACGCTGGCGCGACTGCGCGCGCAGGGCGCGCAGACGGCGCTGTGCGTGTGCACCGACGGCGGGCGCGGAGGCCGCGGTCTCGACGACGCGGCCAAGGTGCGGAAGGCCGAGCAGGCGCGCGCGGCCGAGGCGCTCGGCGCTTCGGCCTGGAGCTGGCTCGGACATCCCGATGGAGCGCTCTCGTCTGGCGATCCGCTGCGTGGCGAGCTGGTGCTCGCCCACGATCCGCGCACGCTGTGGACGATCGTCGGCGGCCTCACGCATCCGGGGCACGGCGATCACCGCGCCGCGGGCCAGGCCGCCCTCGACGCGATCTATCCGCGCTCGGTCAGTCCCAACTTCTACGCCGAGCAGCTCGCCGGCGCGGACGCCGTGAAGCCGTGGTATCCGCGCGAGGTCTGGCTCTTCGACACGAACCAGCCGGATCTGCGCGTCGACGCCAGCGAACACTTCGAAGTGAAGTTGACCGCGCTGCGCGAGCACGCGAGCCAGGAGGCGGTCGGCGCGGGCGGCCTGCTCGACGCCGCGCGTTCGATCGGCCGTCACTGGGGCGCGGGCGATCGCCCTGCCGAGGCGTTCGTGCGGCTGCGGCTCTACTGAAGAGCAGGCAGCTGGAACTGGCGCACGAAGGCGCGGTCGATGCGGTGCTTCCACGCGAGCACCCAACGTCCCTCGAAGGCGACGCCCCACTTGGTGCCGAGCGCCGTGCCGTCGCCGAGGTTCAGCAGCGCGAGGAAGTCGCGCTGGGGGCGGTACGTCTGCAACGGATCGCCCGTCAGATGCGCGCGCAGATTGTGCGCGAGGACGGGTCCCTGGCGGACGGCGTAGACGCCGGCCTTCGGGAGATCCGGCTCGAAGCGCGCGCAATCGCCGGCGGCGAAGACGTCGCACTCGTCCACGAGCTGCAGCGTCGGGCGTACGCGCACGAACCCGCGCTCGTCGGTCGCGACGTCGGACGCGAGGAAGAGTGGTTCGCTGGCGGCTCCGGCGGCCCACACGAGCGCGTCGAACGGGAGCACGGTCCCGCCCTCGAGCAGGATCCGATCGTGCTCGACCGCGATCACCGGCGCGCCGAGATGCAGCGACACGTGCTGGCGATCGAGCGCGCGCCGCGCGCGCCGCGCGACGCCCGGCGCGTGTCCACCGAGCACGCGCGGCGCGGCGTCCACGAGCGAGAGTTCCGCGCTGCGCGCGCCTTCGAGCGTCATCCGTGCGCGCAGCGCGAGCGCCAGCTCGACGCCGGCGGCGCCCGCCCCGACGACGACGACGCGCGCCCGGCCGCTCGCCCGCGTGCGCGCGGCGAGCGCCTCCGCCTCGGCGACGAGACGGCGGATCGGCCGCGTCGCGATGGCGAAGTCGCGCGCGCCCGGTACGTCGAGACCCGCGTCGCGCGAGCCGATGTCGTACGACTCGACCGTGTACGGGAT
>JALOQG010000072.1 GCA_025453505.1 Myxococcota bacterium
GGGCCCTTCCCGAGGCTTCGCCGGCCTCCATCGCCGACCTCGGTTCCGGTGCGGGCTTCCCGGGCCTTCCGCTTGCGATCCAGTGGCCCCACTGCCGAGTAACCCTCGTTGATTCCCGAGAGCGACGGCACCACTTCCAGCGCAGCGCACTGCGCGAACTGCACCTCTCGAACGTGCGAGCGCTTCGGGGACGCGCCGAGACAGCGCCGCACGAACTCCATCGGATCGCGATTGCCCAGGCGATGGCGCAGCCTTCCATGGCGCTCGAATGGCTCCGCGATTGGGTAGAGATCGAGGGCTGGGTCGTGCTGCCCCTCTCCGAGACGCAGTCCGAAGCCGGGCCACCGATCCAGGCACCGGACGGCGTGAACTGGGTCGCAACCCGCAGCTATGACGTCCCGCTTGGCGGCCCCCGGCGGATGCTCTGGATTGGACGGCGCACCCGCTGACCGCGTCCCGGCCTCCGGGCCACGCTCCTAGACGTCAGCCAGCGCCCTGTGATACCTACCGACACACCCCCAACTGCTCTCAGACCGGGCCCGCTTTGCCCGGGCAGAGATGTCCCCCAGGGAAATCCCCATGGGAAACCGCTCGCGCGTCATCGTGATCGCCAATCAGAAGGGAGGAGTCGGCAAGACGACCTCGGCGGTCAATCTGGCGGCATCGTTCGCCGTCTCGGAACGCCGGACGCTCCTGGTCGACCTCGATCCGCAGGCGAACGCTTCGAGTGGCCTCGGCGTCACCGCCGCCGAGGCCCAGATCTACGACGCGTTGATCGGCCGCTGCGCGCTCAAGGACGTGACGCAGCCGACGGAACTCGAGTTCCTGCGCGTCGCGCCGTCGGGACCGGATCTCGTCGGCGCCGAGATCGAACTCGTCGGCGCCGACGATCGCGAACACCGCCTCGCGCGCGCGCTCGAAGAGGCGCGGAACGAGTACGACCTGATCTTGATCGACTGCCCTCCGTCGCTGGGCCTCCTGACACTGAACGCACTCACCGCAGCGGATTCCGTGCTGGTGCCGCTGCAAGCCGAGTACTACGCGCTCGAAGGACTCGCGCGGCTGCTCGACACGATCGAGCTCGTCCGTCAGGGATTGAATCCACGTCTCGAGCTCGAAGGGGTCGTGCTGACGATGATGGACGCGCGCAACAACCTGAGCCGTCAGGTCGCGGAGGAAGTGCGAAGCCATCTCGGCGACCGCGTCTTCACGACCGAGATCCCGCGCAACGTGAAGCTCTCCGAAGCGCCGAGTCACGGGCGCCCCGCGCTGCTCTACGACGTCCGCTCGAAGGGTTCTCTCGCATATCTCCGAGTCGCGGAGGAGATCCTTCGCCGCCACGCGATCCCGCGCACCGCAGGAGGATCCCGATGACGACCCAGAAGCGCAGCGCTCTCGGTCGCGGCCTCGGCGCCCTGATTCCGGGCGCATCGGCGGCACGAGGCGCAGAGGCGCAGCCCGCGGCCGCGCCGCCGCCGAGCGCCACGAATCCCGTCGAGCTTCCGATCGATCGGATCCGCCCGAATCCGGAGCAGCCGCGCCGTCGCTTCGATCCTGCCGAGCTCGAGCGCCTGGCCGACTCCATTCGGCGTCACGGTGTGCTGCAGCCCGTCGTGGTGCGCGTCGTCGAGAACGGCAACTACGAACTCGTCGTCGGCGAGCGGCGGTGGCGCGCGTCGCAAGTCGCGGGGCGCCAGACGCTGCCGGCCGTCGTCGCGGACGTCGCCCCGCGCGATCGCCTCGAGATCGCGCTCGTCGAGAACGTGCAGCGCCACGACCTCAATCCGATCGAGCTGGCGCTGGCATTCAAGACTCTCGCGGAATCCGGTGCGACGCAGGAGCAGATCGGCGCGCGCGTCGGCTTCGAGCGCTCGACGATCGCGAACCATCTGCGCCTTCTGGATCTGCCGCGCGAGATGCAGGGCGACGTCGAGGATGGCGCGCTCTCGGTCGGCCATGCCAAGGCGATCCTCGGCGTCGCGAGCCCCGAACGGCGCCGCGCCCTGCGCGATCGCGTGGTGAGCGACGCTCTCTCGGTGCGCCAGACGGAGGAGGCCGCGCGGGATCTCGGCGCGCCGACGCGAGTCCGCGAGAAATCGCGCGGCGCAGTGCAGGTCGTCGATCCCGATCTCGCGAACCTCGTGGACATCCTGCGCGCTCGCGTGCAGACGCAAGTGCGCCTGCGTGGCAACGCGAGCCGCGGCCGCATCGAGATCGACTACGTCGGAGCGGACGAGCTGACGCGGCTCGTCGACCTCATCCTGGGAGAGCCGTGAGCGACGAGATCGTCGAGAGCCAGATCCCCGCAGCCGGGGAGAGTCCCGTAGTCGTCGG
This sequence comes from Myxococcota bacterium, assembly GCA_025453505.1. Lineage (GTDB taxonomy): Bacteria > Myxococcota_A > UBA9160 > UBA9160 > PR03 > PR03. The sequence continues at coordinate 2,335 of JALOQG010000072.1, forward strand.
GGCGACCGGAAACTTCGAGGGCCTGCTGGCTTTCTGGGGCCTCGCTCGGGTCGAGGGTCGCGTGCGCGGCGAGGTCTCGGCCGACGGCACTCTCGAAGTGGGGCCGGACGCGGTGGTCCATGCACGCATCGAAGTCGATGCGCTGGTCGTCGAGGGCCTCGTCGAGGGCGACGTCGTCGCACGCGAGCGGGTCGAAGTGCGTGCCGGGGGCCGTATCACCGCGTCCGTCGCCACGCCGCGACTGGTGCTCGCGGAGGGTGGCAGCCTCGAGGGGCGCCTCGTCATGACGGCTGCGAGCGCCGGGACCACGACGATCGACGCGTCCTCGGCGAGCGCCGCCTAGATCCTTCCCCTCTCGTCGCGCGCCTCTCGCGCGCCGCGCCATCTGCGCTTGAAAGAGACCCGATCTTTGTAAGAATCCGCCCGCTTCGCGGCCTCGGAAGCGTTCCGGCGGCCTTTCCCGAGAGCGAGCCTCCGCGCCTCCTTCGTCGCTCCGAGCGGCTCCAGGCGCAGCCGTCCGGGGCGAGCGCGCCCATGAATGTCCGACCGAACGGGTGTCCGACTGATTGGTCCGGCCTGAACCGAAGTGACTCGATCGAGGTTCGCAGTTTGAGCACCGCAGCGTCGAGGAAGAGCGCGTTGCACCGGCCCGTCGGCGCATTCGCCACAGCGATCGGTCTGCTCGCACCGAGCGCCGCCCATGCCGCCGGCGCGCTCAACATCATTCCCGAGCCCTGGAAGGTCGTTCAGCTCCTGGTGCTCTTCGTCGTCCTCGTGCCCGTTCTCAACGCGCTGCTCTTCCAGCCGCTCCTGCTCGTCCTCGACGAGCGCGAGAAGCGCATCGAGGGCGCACGCACGCGCGCACGCGATCTCGCATCGCAGGCCGGCGCGCTGCTGGCGCGCCACGACGACGCGATCCGCCAGGCGCGCCAGGTGGCCCACGCCGAGCAGGTGCAGCTCGTCGAGCAGGCCCGTGGCACGCATCGCGCCACGGTCGGAGACGCGCGCGCCGCAGCGGAGCGCGACGTCTCGAGCGCCCGCGCCGAGTTGACGCGGGTGGCCGACGGCGTGCGCGCTTCGCTGGGTGCCGAGGCCGAGCCGCTCGCCCGCGAGATCGCGGCCCGTCTGCTCGGCCGGAGCGCCAGTTGATGCGTGCCCGCCTGATCACCGCGACCGTGCTCTTCGCTCCCGCCGTCGCGCGCGCAGCGGAAGAGGGTCACGGCAGCGACCCGATGACGCTCTTCTGGCAGGGGCTCAATCTCCTGATCCTGATCGGTGTCATCGTCTACTTCGGTCGCGGCCCCATCCGTGCTTTCATGGCGGATCGTCGCGAGAACATCGAGGCGGGCATCGCCAGCGCCCAGCACGAGCTCGCCACCGCGGAGCAGCGGCTCGCGGAGTGCAACCGGCGCGTCGACTCGCTCGGCGCCGAGATCGAGGAGATCAAGCGCGGCGTCCGCGCCCAGGCGGAGAGCGAGCGCGACCGCCTGATCGCCGACGCGCGCAACGCCGCGGAGCGGATCCGCCGCGACGCGCAGCTCGCGGTCGAGCAGGAAGATCGCCGCACGCGCGAGGATCTGCGCGCGGAAGCCGCCGAAATGGCCGTGCGACTCGCGGCCGATCTGCTCAAGCGCCAGGTCGGTGACGCCGACCGCGCGCGCCTCGTCGACGAGTTCGTCGCGAGCATCGAGTCGGCGCCGCAGCCGACGGCGAGGAGCTGAAGATGGCGGCCCGTCGTTCCGCCGCGCTTCGTTATGCGAAGGCTCTCTTCGGCCTGGCGCAGGAAACGGCGCGCGTCGACGCGCTCCGCGCGGAGCTGGACGGATTGCTGCAGGCAATCGAGACGGTGCCGGGTCTCGCCGACGTGTTCGTGCGACCGCTCCATCCCGCCGGCGAACGCCGCGCCGCCCTCGCGCAGCTCGCGAGTCCGCTCGGCCTCTCGCCGCTGCTCTCGAACTTCTGTTCGTTCCTCATCGACCAGCGCCGCACGCGCGACCTCGCCGCGATCCGCGACGAGTACGTGCGGCTCGCCGAAGAGGCGGCCGGCCGCGTGCGCGGCGAGCTCGTGTCGGCGACGCCGCTCGACGGCGCGCAGCTCGAGCGCGTGCGCTCGGCGCTCACGCGCCGAATCGGCCGCCAGGTCGATCTCGATGTGAAGGTGGACCCCGATCTGGTCGGGGGTCTCGTCGCCCGCGTGGGCGACCTCGTCTTCGACGGAAGTCTGCGCGCGCAGCTCGCGCAGCTCCGCGCGCAACTCACGGGAGAACGTTGAGCGATGGCTCTCGACATCAAGCCGGCCGAAATCACCGACATCCTCAGGCGCGAAATCAAGGAGTACGGTCGCGAAATCGACGTCGCCGAGACGGGCACCGTGCTTTCCGTCGGTGACGGCATCGCGCGCGTGTACGGCCTCGACAAGGCGATGGCCGGTGAGCTCGTCGAGTTCCCGGGCGGCGTGCAGGGAATGGTGCTGAACCTCGAAGAGGACAACGTCGGCATCGCGATCATGGGCGAGTACGAGCACGTTCGCGAAGGCGATCTCGTGCGCCGCACCAGCCGCATCGTCGAGGTGCCCGTCGGCATGGGACTGCTCGGGCGCGTCGTCGACGCACTCGGCAATCCGATCGACGGCAAGGGCCCGATCGCCTCGACGGAGACCCGCCGCGTCGAGCTGAAGGCTCCCGGCATCGTCACGCGCAAGTCGGTGCACGAGCCGTTGCAGACCGGCATCAAGGCGATCGACGCGATGACGCCGATCGGCCGCGGCCAGCGCGAGCTGATCATCGGCGACCGCCAGACGGGCAAGACGGCCATTGCGCTCGACACGATCATCAACCAGAAGGGTGGCGACGTGTTCTGCATCTACGTCGCCACCGGCCAGAAGCAGTCGACGGTCGCGCAGGTGGTCGAGAAGCTGAGCCAGCACGGCGCGATGGACTACACGATCGTGGTCGCCGCGACGGCCAGCGAGTCGGCGCCGCTCCAGTACATCTCGCCCTACACCGGCTGCACGATGGGCGAGTGGTTCCGCGACAACGGCAAGCACGCGCTGATCATCTACGACGATCTCTCGAAGCAGGCCGTCGCCTACCGCCAGCTCTCGCTGTTGCTGCGCCGCCCGCCGGGACGCGAGGCGTACCCGGGCGACGTCTTCTATCTCCACTCGCGCCTGCTCGAGCGAGCCGCGAAGCTGAGCGACGAACTCGGCGGCGGCTCGCTGACGGCGCTGCCGATCATCGAGACCCAGGCCGGCGACGTCTCCGCATACATCCCGACCAACGTCATCTCGATCACCGACGGACAGATCTTTCTCGAGACGGATCTCTTCAACTCGGGCGTACGGCCCGCGGTCAACGTCGGCATTTCGGTGTCGCGCGTCGGCGGCGCCGCGCAGACGAAGGCGACCAAGGCGGTCGCGGGCAAGCTGAAGCTCTCGCTCGCCCAGTACCGCGAGATGGCGGCCTTCGCGCAGTTCGGATCGGACCTCGACAAGGCGACGCAAGAGCAGATCGCGAACGGCGCGCGCCTCACCGAGATGCTGAAGCAGCCCCAGTACCAGCCGCTGCGCATGGAAGAACAGGTCGTCGCGATCTACGCCGCGACGCCGCAGGAATCGCGGCCGTCGTGGGTGCGCGAACTCGTGATCGACGACATCGGCCGCTACGAGTCGGAGATGATGGCGTTCATCAAGAGCCGCCACCCCGAGATCCTCGCGGCGATCCAGAGCACCGGGAAGCTCGAAGACGACACCCGGGCCAAGATCGACAAGGCGCTCGACGCCTTCGCGCAGATCTTCCAGCCGTCGAAGTCCGCGGGCGCAGCCGCCTAGGAGATTGAGCCGAGATGAGAGGCAGAGCTCCGGGCGTCGCGGCGCGACGCCAACAAGGCGCGCGACTGAGCCGTAGCGGAAGCTACGGCGCAAGGAGCGCAACGCCGTTGGCGGCGATGCCGCGGCGGCCGGGCGACCCGATTCATCTCGGGTCAGTCTCCTAACCATGCCTTCGCTGAAGGACATCCGGCGCCGGATCACGAGCGTCAAGAAGACGCAGCAGATCACGCGCGCGATGCGCATGGTCGCGGCGGCCAAGCTGCGCCGCGCGCAGGAAGCGATCGAGTCGGCGCGCCCCTACGCCGAGCGCATGCGCGAGACGCTCGTGGAGGTCGCGGCGAGCCAGGGCGCCGAGCATCCGCTGCTCGCGACGCGCGAGACCGTGAAGAACGTCGACGTCGTCGTGATCTCGTCGGACCGCGGTCTGTGCGGCGCATTCAATTCCAACGTGTTGAAGCGCGCGGAGCAGGAGATCGCCGCGCGCGACCGCACGGCGGAGCGGCTCGCGATCGCCACGATCGGGCGCAAGGCATCCGAGTTCTTCGGCCGCCGCCGCCGCGAGCAGATCGTGCGGAGCATCACGACCATCGCGCGCATCGACTACGCGCACGCCCAGCAGATCGCGGCGGCGCTCGCGCAGCGCTTTCTCTCCGGCGAGAGCGACGAGGTGTGGCTCGTGCACTCGGAGTTCATCAGCACGATCACGCAGCGCCCGCGCGTCGTGAAGCTGCTCCCGCTCGCGCCCGAGCCGAGCCAGGCGGCGACCGACAAGCCGCCCTTCACGATCGAGCCGAGCGCCGAGAAGCTGCTCGCCTTGCTGGTGCCGAAGGCGCTCGAGGTCGAGATCTTCCGCGCGCTGTTGGACAACCAGGCCGGCGAGCACGCGGCGCGCATGACGGCGATGGAATCCGCCACGCGCAACAGCGAAGACATGATCAGCCGGCTGACGCTCCAGTACAACCGGGCCAGGCAGGCTGCGATCACCAAGGAACTCGTCGAGATCGTGTCGGGCGCCGAAGCGCTCTAGGTCTCTGTAGGAGAAGTCATGGCAGGTGCGAACGGTCGAGTGGTGCAGGTGCTGGGTCCGGTGGTGGACGTCGAGTTCCCGCCCGGTGAGCTGCCCGAGGTGTACACGGCACTACGTCTCACCAATGCGTCCATCGACGCGCGCACCGACAACCTCGTGATCGAGGTCGCGCAGCACCTCGGCGAGAACACCGTGCGTTGCATCGCGATGGACACCACCGAGGGCCTGACGCGCGGCCAGTCGGTGACCAACACCGGCGCCGGCATTCGCGTGCCCGTCGGCCCGAAGACCCTCGGCCGCATCATGAACGTGATCGGCGAGCCGGTGGACGAGCGCGGCCCGATCGGCAACGAGAAGACCCTGCCGATCCATCGCCCCGCGCCCGAGTTCGTGGACCAGGCTTCGACCGCCGAAGCGCTCGAGACCGGCATCAAGGTCGTGGACCTGATCGCGCCGTATCCCAAGGGCGGCAAGATCGGCCTCTTCGGCGGCGCCGGCGTCGGCAAGACCGTCGTGATCCTCGAGCTGATCAACAACATCGCCAAGCAGCACGGCGGCTATTCGGTGTTCGGCGGCGTCGGCGAGCGAACCCGCGAAGGCAACGATCTCTGGCACGAGATGGCGGACGCCAAGCTCTCCGACGGAACGACCGTGCTCGACAAGGCGGCGCTCGTATTCGGCCAGATGAACGAGCCGCCCGGAGCGCGCGCGCGCGTCGGCCTCTCGGCCCTCACCGTCGCCGAGTACTTCCGGGACGAAGAGGGCAAGGACGTGCTCCTCTTCATCGACAATATCTTCCGCTTCACGCAGGCGGGTTCCGAGGTGTCGGCGCTCCTCGGCCGCATCCCGTCGGCAGTCGGCTACCAGCCGACTCTCTCGACCGACATGGGCGAGCTGCAGGAGCGCATCACGTCGACGAAGAAGGGCTCGATCACCTCGGTGCAGGCGATCTACGTGCCCGCCGACGATCTCACCGATCCCGCGCCGGCGACGGCCTTCGCACACCTCGACGCGACGACCGTTCTCTCGCGCCAGATCGCGGAACTCGGCATCTATCCGGCCGTCGATCCGCTCGACTCGACCAGCCGCATCCTGGATCCGCAGATCGTCGGCGACGAGCACTACCAGGTGGCGCGCGGCGTCCAGCAGGTGCTCCAGAAGTACAAGGACCTGCAGGACATCATCGCGATCCTCGGCATGGACGAACTCTCCGAAGAGGACAAGATCACCGTCGCGCGCGCGCGCAAGCTGCAGAAGTTCCTCTCGCAGCCGTTCAACGTCGCAGAGCAGTTCACCGGAACGCCCGGCTGCTACGTGAGCCTGCCCGACACGATCCGCTCCTTCCGCGAGATCCTCGAGGGCAAGCACGACGACCTGCCGGAGCAGGCGTTCTTCATGGTCGGAACGATCGAAGAGGCCGTCGAGAAGGCGAAGAAGCTGGTCTGATGTCGCTCGAGCTCAACATCGTGACGCCCGAAGGCACCCGCTACGAAGGGCAGGTCGAAGCGCTCGTCGTGCCCGGCGCCGAGGGCGACTTCGGCGTGCTGCCCGGCCACGAGCGCTTCCTCGCGGCGGTCCGCATCGGCGAGCTCCAGATCCAGGACGGCCGCCACGCGCTCTGGGCCGCCGTGTCCGACGGCTTCGCCGAGGTGAACGGCGACAAAGTCGTATTGATGGTGGACTCCTGCGAGTTCGCCGGCGACATCGACGCCGCCCGCGCCGAGCGCGCCCGGGCGCGCGCCGAACGCGAAATCGAGCAGCTCAGGGCGGCGCACGCCGAAGCGACGAACTTCCTGATCGAGGAGCGCGCGCTCCAGCGCGCGCTGATCCGCATCCAGGTCGCGAGCAAGCCGCAACGCCCGATGTAGGGCCCGTCCGGTCCGCGCGGCAGGAGCCTCGCGTCGGATCCGACCGAGGTCGAGTTCCGGCGACTCGACTCCCCGCCACTCGAGGGATCCATGCGACTCGTCTTCCCGCTGCTGCTCCTTGCACTCGCGACGCCGGTGCGCGCCGCCGAGGTCGATCAGGAGTTCACGGGACCCGGCATCGACGCGTCCGTGTCGATCGACGAGATCTTTCCGCGCGCGCAGACGTTCACCGTCGGGCTGGCCGGAACGCTCACGCAGGTCGATCTCTCGCTGGCGCTGGGCCCTGCGACGCTCGCCACCGACGAGATCCTCTTCGACGTGCGACCCACGGACGGGAGCGGCACGCCGCTCCTCGACGACGGATCGGCGCTCGCCGTCGTTGCGATCCCCGCGACCCAGCTCACGGGCGTGCTGGATCCCGGGGATCTCTTCGAGATCGACCTCTCGGCCTTCGCGCTCCAGGTCGCGCCGGGGGACCGGCTCGCGATCGTCTTGCGTGCGGCCGTTCCCTTCCT
>JALOQG010000454.1 GCA_025453505.1 Myxococcota bacterium
TGTTGGCGACGCGCCGCAGCGCCCGAAGCTCCGCCTCCCATCTTGGGTCAATCTCCTAGCCCGCCCGCAGGCCTTCGAGCGCGACGCCGATCGCCGCGTGGTGCGGCAGCGAATCGCCGAGCGCCGCGGGCAGGATCTGCAGGCGCTCCGCGAGAAACGGCCAGATGCGCTCCGCGACGCGGGCCCGGATGGGCGCGAGCGAGAGTGCCTCGCCCGCGGCCGTCGCGATCGTGCCGAGAACGACCACCTGCGGCGCCAGCACGAAGGCGAGGCTCGTGATGCCGCGCGCGACGTAGTCGTTCCAGCGATGCAGCTCTTCGAGCGCGAACGCGTCCCCTTCTCGCGCCGCCGCGACGAGGTGTCGCGCCGTCACGCCGGCCACGCCCCCGGCGAGCGCGGCCGCACGCGAGGTCGCCGGCGTCACGACGCGCAAGCGCTGCGCCCAGGCGGCGCCGCCGACGTAGGCTTCGAAGCAGCCACGGCGCCCGCACGCGCACGGCGCGCCGTCCCATTCGATCGGCATGTGTCCGATCTCGCCGGCGCTCGCGAGCACGCCGCGGTGCAGGCGTCCGCCGAGGATCAGTCCGCCGCCCACGCCCGTCGACATCGTGAGATACACGACGTGCTCGTAGCCGCGCGCCGCTCCGAAATGCCACTCCGCGAGCGCGGCGGCGTTGGCGTCGTTCTCGATGAAGACCGGCACGGAGAACGCGTCCGTCAGCAGATCGCGCACGGGAAGATCGTGCCAGCCCGGGAGATTCGGAGGATCGAGGAGCACGCCCCGGTCCGGATCGAGGGGACCGGGCAGCGAGACGCCGATCGCGTCCACATCGGCGGGCTCGCAACCCGCCTCGGCGACCAGATCACGGAGCGATCCTGCCAGCTCCGCGAGGTCCGCAGCGCCATCGCCCGAGGGCCGTGTGGGCCGGCGCACGGTCGCGAGCAGGCGGCCCGACGCGTCGCCCACGGCGCACGCGATCTTGGTGCCTCCGACGTCGATTCCCACCAGCACGCCCATCGCAGCTCGCCCTCCACGGCTGCGCAACCCTAGCGCGCGCGATGCGCAGCTCGCGGCCGTGACCGCGCGCCGCAGCGGCGCCGGACGTCTCAACCCCGGCCGCGAGTCGGCCGATAGCGGGAGCGGACCACGGAGGCTCCCACTATGACGTTCGTCCGCCCGCTCATCGCCGGTTCCCTGCTCACCGCGCTCGCCCTCGCCGGCTGCGCAGGCATGGGGGATCGCGACGTCCTGTTTCGCGACTCGCAGCGCCGCTACACGCAGCTGATGCGCTTCACCGAGTTCGACAAGGCCGGATCCTTCGTCGTACCCGAAGAGCGGCAGAGCTTCCGGGAGAGCACGAAGGCGCTCGGCGACCTCCGCTTCAGCGACTACGAGCTGCAGGAAGTTGCGTCCGACGGGGACACGGCGACTGCGCGCGTCTCCTACATCGGCTTTCGCCGATCCTCTCCCATCGTCGTGACCTACGTCGAAGAGCAGCAGTGGGAGCTGATGGGCAGCACCTGGCAGGTGCGCTCGACGCTCGAGGAACACACGCAGTGACCGCAGGCCTCGCTTTCCGTAGCGAGGCGTCCTTGCCCGCGCGCCGGACCATCCTGGTGGTGGACGACGCTCCGCTGATGCGCGAGCTCGGAGCGCTCTTTCTCGGCCGCGCGGGCCGCGTTCTGACCGCGGCGAACGGCGAGGAGGCACTTGCCGTCACGCGCCTCGAGGGCCCCGAGCTGATCGTCGCCGACGTCGGCATGCCGGGCTTCGACGGCGCCGCGCTGTGCCAGGCGATCAAGGCCGATCCGATCTACGGAACGACGAAGATCGTGCTGCTCGCGGTGACGGACGCCGAACGCGAACGCGCCGTGCGCGCGGGCGCGGACGACGTGCTGCCCAAGCCGCTCGACCGGGTGATCCTGCTCGACACTGCCCGGCGTCTGCTCTCCGAGGCGCCGCGCGGACTGCCGAGGATTCCGCTCGCACAACCGGCGCAGATGCGGACGCAACGCGCCGCCTGGGACGGCCTTGCGCGCAATCTCTCGCGCGGCGGCGTGTTCGTCGAGTCGACGCGGCTCGTCGAGCCGTGGAGCGAAGTCGAGTTCGAGATGCGCCTGCCCGAGACGCACGACCGCCTCGCCTCGGTCGCCCAGGTGATCTGGACGCGCGATGCGCGTCCACGCCACACACCCGGCATGGGTCTGCGCTTCCTCGCGCTCGACCGCCGCACCGAACGCGCCCTCTCCGAATGGGTCGAGGAGCGCACGCCCCATCACCGACTGGAGGCCAATCGATGAATCGCTTCACGCTCGCCCTCGCTCTCGCTCTGACCGCCGGGCTCGCCGCGGCCCCGCCTGCGTCGGCGCAAGCCGGCGCGACGGATCCCGGTGCGGCGAGTACCGAGGCGGAAGACGAAACGGCGGCCTGGATGAAGCAGCTCGAGGATGCCCGCCTGCGTCTGCGCGACGCCAGCGAACGGGTCGATCGGCTCGAGAACGCCAAGGGCCGCGGCGCCGCGCGCCGCTATCCGCGCGGCGATGCCAAGGCCGCATATCTCGCCGATCTCGCCGCCGCCCGCGCGGAGCGCGACGATGCGCGACGTTCGTACCCCGACATCGTCGACGACGCGCGACGTGCCGGCGTCCCGCCGGGCCTGCTCTCCGACTACGAGGAAGAGGCGGAGACGGCCCTCGCCGCGGCCGAAGCGGACGACGAGACGGAGCGATCCGACGACTCCTACGAAGCCGAGAACACGGACCTGAGCGAGTACGAAGCCGCCGGCACCGACGACGTCGA
>JALOQG010000455.1 GCA_025453505.1 Myxococcota bacterium
CAGCCGCGGCGACGCTGGTCGGACACGAGCTCGGCGCGTCCGATCCCCGCGCCGCGGTGCGCGCCGGCTGGCGTGCGACACGCTTCGCCGTCGGCGTCTCGATCGTGCTCGGCATCGTGTGCGCGATCGGCCGCGAGCCGCTCGCCCGCGTCTTCACGGACGACGCCAGCGTACTCGCCGAGATGGGTCCGTTCATGTTGACGCTGGCGCTGACCCAGCCGCTGCTCGGCTTCCACTTCACGGTGGCGGGTGCGCTGCGCGGCGCGGGCGACACGGTGACCCCGCTGTTGGCGGCGGCCGTGGGCAACTGGGCCTTCCGCGTGCCGCTGGCCTGGGCGTTCTCGCACGCGGGCTGGCCCGTGACATGGATGTGGGTCGCGCTGGTCTTCGATCACGTCGCGCGCGCGGCGTGGGTCGGCACGGTATTCGTGCGCGGCCGCTGGCAGGAGCGCGGCGCGACGTCCCGCTGAACTCAACCCTTCGGGAGCGCCTCGTCCACGAGCTTCTTGAAGTTCTCGTAGGGCTGCGCGCCCGAGAGATACTTGCCGTTGATGAAGAAGGCCGGCGTGCCCGCGACGCCGAGCTTCTCGGCTTCCTTCAGGTCCGCGTCGATCTTCGCCTTGATGGCGGGATCCGCGCTGTCCTTCTCGAAGCGCGCCGCATCGAGGTTCAGCTCGGCTGCGTACTGCTTGAACTTCTCGGGCGTCAGCTCGCGCTGGTTTTCGAAGATCTTGTCGTGCATCTCCCAGAACTTGCCCTGGCGGCCGGCGGCCTCGGCCGCGGCGTGCGCCGCCGGCGCGTCGGGGTGGATGCGCAGCGGCATGTGCTTGAACGCGACGCGCACCTTGCCGGGATAGTCCGCGAGCAGCTTCGCGAGCGTCGGATTCACGCGATTGCAGAACGGGCACTGGAAGTCGCTGAAGGCGACGATCGTGACGGCGGCGTCGGTCTCGCCGCGGATCGGCGCGCTCGCGACGTCCACCGCGTGCTTCTTGCCGGGATCCGGACCCGAAGGCCCCTCGGCGCGCTGCGGCGGTCGCCCGGCGCCGCCCGCGCGCACGGCGTCGTCGATCTCGCCGATCGACGCGTTGAGCGCCACGAGCTGCTCGGTCTGGCCGTCGAGGCCGCTCTTCACCATCCAGGCGCCCGCCAGGAAGGCGAGCCCGATCAAGACGGCCGCGCCGATGTTCGAGGTTCCCGAGTTCGCCATGACGTTCCTCCGATCAGGGGGGCGCATTCTAGCCGACGAGCTGGCTGCGGCTCCCGATCGCCGTGAACGTCGCTCGCCTTCCGCTCGCACCGGCAGGAAGTCGGTGTAGAGGCGCGCCTCGGGCGAGCCCGGCTGCGGGTGCCAGTCGTACTTCCACGCGACCAGCGGCGGCAGCGACGCGAGGATCGACTCCGTGCGCCCGCCCGACTGCAGGCCGAAGCGCGTGCCGCGGTCGTACACCAGATTGAACTCGGCGTAGCGGCCGCGCCGGTAGAGCTGGAAGTCGCGCTCGCGCTCGCCGTACGGTGTCGCCTTGCGCCGCTCGACGATCGGCAGGTAGGCCGGCACGTAGGCGTCGCCGACGCTCTTCCAGAACGCGAAGCAGCGCGCGAAGCCGCCCTCGTCGAGGTCATCGAAGAAGAGCCCGCCGATGCCGCGCGCCTCGCTGCGGTGCGGCAGGAAGAAGTACGCGTCGCACCCCTTCTTGAAGCGCGGATAGGCGTCCGGCCCGAGCGGCGCGCAGGCGTCGCGCGCGACCCTGTGCCAGTGGACCGCGTCTTCCTCGAAGCCGTAGAACGGCGTCAGGTCGAAGCCGCCGCCGAACCACCAGACGGGTTCCGCGCCGGCGTCACCGTGCGCGAGGAAGAAGCGCACGTTCGCGTGCGAGGTCGGCACGTAGGGATTGCGCGGGTGGACGATCAGGGAGACCGAGACGGCTTCGTAGCGCCGGCCCGCCAGCTCGGGACGCCGTTCGGTGGCAGCCGCCGGGAGCGCCTTGCCGATCGTGTGCGAGAAATGCACGGCGCTCTTCTCGATCACCGGACCGTCCTCGAGAACCCGCGGCCGCGCGAGTCCGCCCGCCGGCGACTCGAAGCGCTCCTCGCGGAAGCACGCCACGCCGTCGGCCCTTTCGAGCGCCGCGCAGATCGTGTCCTGCAGGCCTTCGAGATGATCACGGACACGCGCGACGTCGGGCCGATCGGTCATGCGGCGTAGTCGAAGACCAGCGAATCGCCGGCGAGATCGACGCGCACCGTCCCGCCCTTCGCGAGCGGACCGAAGAGCACCGCCTCGGCGATCGCGTCCTTGATCTCGCGCTGGATCACGCGCGCCATCGGCCGCGCGCCGAAATCCTTGTCGTAGCCCTTCTGCGCCAGCCACGCGCGCGCCGCGGGCGAGAGTTCGAGCGACACCTTCTTCTCCGCGAGCTGCGCCGCGACCTCCGCCACGAACTTGTCGACGACCCGCTCCATCACCGACGGCTCGAGCGGGCGGAACGTCACGACCTCGTCGAGGCGGTTGCGGAACTCGGGACTGAAGAGCTTCTCGACGTCCTTCTTGCCGTCGCCGCGGCGCCCGTCGCCGAAGCCGATCGCGCGCGCCTGCATGTCTCGCGCGCCGACGTTCGAGGTCATGATCAGCGTGACGTGGCGGAAGTCGGCCTCGCGGCCCTGGTTGTCCGTCAGCGTCGCGTGGTCCATCACCTGCAGCAGGATGTCGAAGAGATCCGGGTGCGCCTTCTCGATCTCGTCGAGCAGCAGCACCGCGTACGGGTGCTTGCGGACCTTCTCGACGAGCTGGCCGCCCTCGTCGTAACCGACGTAGCCCGGCGGCGCGCCGATCAGCCGCGCGACGGCGTGCTTCTCCATGTACTCGCTCATGTCGAAACGCAGGAACGGCACGCCGAGCGCGCTCGCGAGCTGCTTCGCGAGCTCCGTCTTGCCGACGCCCGTCGGGCCCATGAACAGGAACGAGCCGACCGGCCGCGTCGCGCCCGAGAGCCCCGCGTGCGAGCGCCGCACCGCGCGCGCGACCACCGCGACGGCCTCGTCCTGCGCGAACACGACCTTCCTGAGATCGGCTTCGAGGTGTTCGAGCCGCGCGCGATCGCTCGCCGCGGCGCGCGCGATCGGGATGCGCGCCATGCGCGCGACCGTCGCCTCGATGTCGGCGACCGAGACGCTGCGCGGCGCCGTGCTGGCCTTCGCCGTCTTCTTCAGCTTCACCGCCGCGCCCGCTTCGTCGAGCACGTCGATCGCCTTGTCGGGCAGGAAGCGGTCCGTGATGTGCTTCGCGGCGAGCTCGGCGGCGCTGCGGATCGCGGGCTTCGCGTAGCGGACCTTGTGGTGCTCCTCGTAGCGCGGCCGCAGGCCTTCGAGGATCTGCACCGTCTCCTCGACCGACGGCTCGTGCACGTCCACGCGCTGGAAGCGCCGCGCGAGCGCGCGGTCGCGCTCGAAGTGGCGGAACTCGCGATACGTCGTCGAGCCCATGCAGCGCAGCGCGCCCGATTGGAGCAGCGGCTTCAGCAGGTTCGACGCGTCGATCGTGCCGCCCGACGCCGCGCCCGCGCCGAGGATGGTGTGGATCTCGTCGATGAAGAGGATCGCCTTCGGGCGCTGCTGGATCGCGTGCACGAGCGCCTTGAAGCGCGCTTCGAAATCGCCGCGGTAGCGCGTGCCCGCGAGCAGCGCGCCGATGTCGAGCGCGAACACCTCGGCGTCGCGCAGGTCGTCCGGCACTTCGCCCGCGACGATGCGCTGCGCGAGCCCTTCGGCGATCGCGGTCTTACCGACGCCCGTCTCGCCGACGAAGATCGGATTGTTCTTGCGGCGGCGCGCGAGGATGTGGACCGCGCGCTCGATCTCGGCGGCGCGGCCGACCAGCGGATCGAGTTCGCCGCTGGCCGCGCGCTCGGTCAGGCTGGGCGCGAATGCGGCGAGCGGATCGGCGGGCACGCCGGCCTCGTCGGCCTCGGCCGGTCCCGCCGGCGCATCGGGCACGCGGTAGCCGGGATCGCCCGGCGCGGCACCGAGCTTCGAGATGCCGTGCGAGATGTA